>CALLYL010000202.1 GCA_937859535.1 uncultured Myxococcales bacterium | reverse complement strand
CAGCGACGTGGTGAGGGGTCGCGGATGATGATTGACTTTGGCCAGGCTAGAAGGCTAAGAGGCAATCACCATGAGCGAAGACCTCGTCGTGCTGCGCGAAATCTTGCAACGCGAACTGGAGACCATTAACGCCTACGAGAAAATGCTCGAGCGCGTTTCGGATCCAGCGCTGCGCGAGATCATCGACCACGTTACCGACGAAGAACGCGAACACGTATCCGAGATGTACCAGCTCATCATGGATCGCGATCCCAAGCAGCGGGCGCGTTCGGTGACCAGTCATGAGCAGCTCTCGGCGATGTCATTGCTTGGTAGTTCTGCAACCGTGGCTGGTTCTGAACGAGATGCGGCCACCGCTGCCGGACTGAGTGGGCAACTGATCGCTCCCGCCGCAGCACTCGAGCGAGATCCAGTGCCACCGCCCCCTCCGATTTTCCCGGACGGTGCGTGGTCTGTTGGTGCCCTCAAACGTAGTCCTAAGTAGATCAAGCAGCGACGATTCGTCCGCTTTGGACCACAGCGAACACGAAGAGACAACCATGCCTGACACCAGCAACTTTTTGACCCACGAGCATCTGCCCTTGTCTGAGGCGCGGTGGCGCGAATTGAATATGTCGGTTGTGGATGTCGCTCGACGACGACTCGTCGGTCGACGTTTCCTGGATCTGTACGGTCCCCTCGGAGCGGGCGTGCAGACAGTTCACAACGACGTTTACACTGGCACCGAGCGTGCTGCGATCGGCATCCTCGGCGAGGAACCGATTGCGCCGGTGCGGGCGGCAGGACGTCAAATCCTGAGTGTGCCGATCCTCTACAAGGACTTTTCGCTGTATTGGCGCGACCTGCAGACAACCGAACAGTTTGGGATGCCGATCGATCTGTCGGCGGCAGCGGGCGCGGCGAGCTTTGTCGCCGATCGCGAAGACGACATGGTCTTTAACGGCATTCCCGAGCTGAGTCTGCCGGGCTTGGCGACGGTGCCGGGTCGCAACGTGATGCCGCTCGGTGACTGGAATCAGGTTGGTGCCGCGCTACAATCGGTGACGGTGGCGATCGAGCGTCTCGTCGAAGCTGGTTTTTACGGACCATACTGCCTCGTAACCAGTCCATTTCTATACGCCAAGCTGGCGCGCTTCGTCGAAAACACCGGCGTCTCCGAGCTAGGCCACATTCGCGAGCTATGCACTGACGGGGTGTTCCGGTCGAGCGTCCTGCCTCGTGACCGTGCCGTACTCGTGTCGACGGGACCGCAGAACTTCGACTTGGCCGTGGCGCAGGACTTCCGCGTCGCCTACCTTGGTGCTGAGCAGATGAATCATCCGTTCCGCGTGTTCGAGTGCGCGGTGCTGCGTATCAAGCGCGCCCAAGCGATCTGCACGCTCGAGTCCAAACCATAAATCCAGGCAAACGATCATTGTATCCACAGGAGGGGACCTATGCAGGTTTCGGAGCTAGAGGAAGGGCCGTCATGGCTTGTCCCGATGTCAGCGGTGGCTGACGACGAAGATGACGACTTCGACGAAGACGACGACCTTGACGACGAAGATGACGACTTCGACGAAGACAGCGATGACGACTTCGACGAAGACAGCGATGACGACTTCGACGAAGACGGCGAAGTGTCCGATGAAGAAGATGATGAAGACTTCGACGAAGATGACGAAGACGATGACGACTTCTTCGACGACGATGATGACTACGAGGAAGAGGACGTGTAGCCGCTGCCACGGGCACACGCACGACCAGAGACTGGGGAGTCACGATGAAGGTTGAAGAGTGGAACGTCACCGTCGGGAGCGGCAAGGACCAGCGCAAGCTGCTCGTCCAGCTCGAAGCGGCACAGGGAGGCGAATACCGCCTTCGCGTCGGCAACGAGATGACGACCATCAGGGCGGTCCGAAGCGAAGCTGGTTGCTATTCTCTCATCGATGAGAAAGGGCGGCAGCGTAGCATCGACGTCGACGGGACACTCCCTGACCTCAAGCTCGCCATCGATGGTTGCGATCCGATCGCGGTTTCTGTCCAAGATGCCCAAACCATGGATGCCTCGGTGGGTGCGAGCTCGGCTGTCGGTGAGGTTCGTGCCTCGATGCCCGGCAAAGTGGTGAAGGTGTTGTGCAAGATCGGCGACCTGGTCAAAGGTGGCCAGCCTCTGCTGGTCATCGAGGCCATGAAGATGGAAAACGAGCTGCGGGCCACGGGTGAGGGTCGCGTCGAGTCGATAGCCGTCCGCGAAGGCCAGACGGTCGAGGGCGGACAAGCCCTGTTGGTATTGGGAGGTGTTTCATGAGCGTGCGCGTTGCACTACTCACGGCCGTGGCGTTGCTGGGGGTTGGCTGTGGCCAAGCCGATGGGTTTGCCCGGGATGATGGTCAGGCTCCATTTGAGGGCCGGGACATCAAGTTCCAAAGCACCTACGCCTACTTCCCATCGGATTTCTCGCTGTCGATTGTCCGCGACACCATGCCGCAGAGCGAGGTCTGCGCCATCCTCAAGCGCTACAGCGAAAGCACCCCGAAGCTGCCCGGCTTGCCCGTGCTGCCTTACAAAGAAGAGCACTACACCCTGGTGATGACCGTGGACTCGGTGCAGCCGGGAGACGACGTGTCGTTCGATCCGGCCAGCACGGGTACTTCGGGTGACATGCGGTACGCTGCACTCGCTCACTATGGAGTCGGCAAAAATCGCGAGCCGGACTGGGCACTTCGAGCCAGCGGCTACATCCGAATCAGCGAGCTTACCCACTATCAACACGTGGCTGGCAAGCTGGCGCTACGCTTCCCAGGGGGCGAAAAGCTCGACGAAGACTTCGTGGTGGACGCCTGTCCGAAATAACGATTCGTCGGCTCGTACGACACCTGCCTACCCCAGGCGCTGCCCATCCGCCGCATGCGCTCTGAAAAAATCCGCAACAGATCGAGCAGCGCCCAACTTGACAGGCTAACTACCCGTACTTAGAGTGCGCTGCGGTTTTCTGACCTGCATCATGCACCGCTAAATCGTCTAGCAGATTGGGAATTGTGGGATGACGACACACGCGCAAGGCAAGACCATGATCCACGTCGACGGCTTGACCAAGCACTACGGCAAGGTCAAGGCTGTCAACAACATCTCTTTCGACGTCCACGCTGGTGAGGTCTTAGGTTTCTTGGGGCCCAACGGGGCTGGCAAGACCACCACGATGAAGATCCTCACCTCGTATCTGTCGCCGACCGCAGGAAGGGCGGTGGTGGCTGGATACGACGTATTCGATCAGGCACTGGAGGCCCGTGCTCGAATCGGCTATTTGCCGGAAGGCACGCCGCTGTACCGGGATATGACCGTGCTCGAATACCTCAACTTCATGGCCGATGTGCGGAGCATCCCGACGGGAGCGAAGCGTCAGCGGCGGCTGCGTGAGGTGGTCGAGCAGTGTGGCCTGGGCGACCGACTGGGCTTTCTCATCGGAGAGCTGTCGAAGGGACTCAAACAACGCGTCGGTCTCGCGCAGGCAATCCTGCACGAGCCTGAGGTACTCATCCTCGACGAACCGACGAGCGGCCTCGATCCAAACCAGATCGTCGAGATTCGCCAGGTCATCAAGCACATCGGCGAAAAGAAGACGGTCATTTTCTCGACGCACATCATGCAGGAAGTGGCGGCGACCTGTTCGCGGGTGCTGATCATCAGCAAAGGCAAGATTGCTGCGGATGGTCGGCCCGACGAGCTTCAGCGCAAAGCGCAAGGGCAGATGTCCCTGCAAGTCGAGCTGGTTGGCGACGCCCAGATGGCAAAAAGTGGTTTGGAGTCGATCTCTGCGGTGGAGTCCGTAAGGCCTCTTTCGGCAGAGGAGGACGACAAGGCCGATGGGCATCGCTTCGTGGTGATGGCCAAGACTGGCTCGGATCCACGGGCCGAGATCTTCAAGATGGCGACGCAAAAGGGTTTGCAGCTTCTCGAACTGCACCGCGAGCGGGCGTCGCTGGAAGATGTGTTCCGCAACCTGACTTCGGGCGGCTCCGCAAGCTAGTCCCTTCTGAGGAGAAGCTGACGATGCGAAAGATGTCGACCATCATGCGCCGCGAGCTCGGCGCGTACTTCAACTCACCGATTGCCTACGTGGTGATCTCGGTGTTCCTTGTGCTCTCGGCGTTTTTGTTCTTTAACGCCTTGTTCCTGCAACAGCAGGCCGAGCTGCGCGAGCTATTCGATGGCTTCTGGACGACGCTGCTCGTGGCGATCCTGGGCCCGGCCATCACCATGCGACTGTTTGCCGAGGAGCGCAGCAATGACACGCTGGAACTGCTCCTGACGATGCCGGTCACGGACTGGGACATCGTGCTCGGCAAGTACTGCGCGGCGCTGGTGCTGTTTGGCTACGCGATGCTGGCAATGGGCTGCTTCGCGGTGACGGTGGCGTTCCTGGGACCGCTCGATAAAGGTGCAGCGTTTGCGGGCTTTGTCGGTCTGTACCTCACGACAGCGACCTACATGGCGATTGGCCTGATGGCCTTGCGCGAACTTATCCGTAACCAAGCGCTGGACC
>CALLYL010000201.1 GCA_937859535.1 uncultured Myxococcales bacterium | reverse complement strand
CGAGTATCACCACCACTTCGGAAGGCGCAATCATCAGATCCACTCCGGCCAGGACTTGACGTGCACCGAGACGCTTGTGGAGCTTACGAATCTCAACACTCATCACAGCTCTCCTTGCTCCTGCTCACGACGTAGACGCAGCCAACGACCGGATGGTGTCACGGAAGAGGTCGCCCCGGCGAGCAGCCAAAACCCTGCCACAACGTAGAATGCAAGAGCCCACTCGTGAAACATCCAAACCATGATCACAGACGACAATATCGCCGAAACCAGCACGATCAGTAAGCGGTCGGTGTCCTTTTCCGTGCCACGCTGAGCCCAACGAACGAGGCCGCAAGACACGACTCCCAAGGTGATTCCTGCGCCGACAGAGTCCGCCAAGAGCCTGAACCAGAGTCGCGAGTCAGCACCCAACAACCAGGCCACAGGAACTGCATGGAGGGCGCCCAACGTCGCTCCGCACAGAGCCAACACCAGCGCGGTCGCGGCAACCCGAATCGAACCAGGAACCCGGCACACTGCGAGCAGCCACTCGGCTTGACGCTCGCTGCGCAAGACCGGACCAGTGATGCCGCACAGACCGAGTAGCAGCGTAAACGAAAGGACTCCCAAAGAGATCGTAGAGCGCAGTCCAGGTATCAGAATCTGATTGTTACGCAGCGACAGAATCGTAATCGCGATACCGAGCACCAGTAGCAACAGGGCGCGAAAGAGGAGTGCACCGTGACTGCGTCGCAACGTCAGCAGATAGGTCAGACCTAGCGCCACCAAAGCTGGTCCTCGAACGAGAGGCTGGCCGACTGACACCCGGCGCTCGGGAGCCGCCACAAATGCCAGGACGAGCGCGAAGCGCAGTGCCACGATCGCAAGGAGTCCCCACAATACCGCCGGGGGAGGCATCATCACGAGCCCCAACACGGACAGCACCAACACCCCGAACAGAGGGCTGCGTCGTCGGGCAATGATCAGGCAGTGCGCCGTCATCGCGGTCACAGCGACGCCTACTCCGGTCAGGAGCCCCGATCCCCGCGCAAACATCATGGTCCATGGCAGCTCGACCACCAGCAGCAGGAACCCATGCGCGATACAAAAGTGCAGGCGTGGAATCGGCAGCGCTCGGAGCACAAACAGAGACGGCTCACACAGAACTGCACGTGCCGCAGGAGTGGTAGCAATCAGCCACAGCGACCAAAGACAGAGTCGGAACATCGGCGCGTTCGCCGCGTATTCCGTTACATCGGACGCAGACATTCCGTTGCCGGAAAAAATAATCGCCGCTGCAATCAGGATGGCCAAGTACAGCAGACCAGCGCGCTGAAACGCGGCACGCCCCGCAGTGCGGAGTACGACACGGAACAGAGAGAGGAAACGCAGAGACATCGGGCGGGGCAAATCCTACCCGATCGCTCGATGATTGGAAGATTCAGCGCCTAGTACTTGTAGAAACCACGTCCGGACTTGCGACCGAGCCAACCTGCGGAGACATAGTTGCGAAGGAGTGGGGCCGGTCGATACTTGTCGTCGCCTAGCTCACGGTGCAAAACTTCGGCAATGGCTAGCACGGTGTCGAGTCCGATGAGATCCGCAAGCTGCAGCGGTCCCATCGGATGATTGAGCCCGAGCTTTACGCCCTTGTCGATGTCCTCGGCGGTGCCAAGTCCTTCGGCGAGCGCAAAGCAGGCCTCGTTGAGCATCGGGATGAGGATGCGGTTGACGATAAAGCCGGGCACATCACGGGCCGTCACCAGCTCTTTGCCAAGCGCCTTGCCAAGCTGCAAAGTCGCCTGGTAGGTCGAGTCGCTGGTCTGGAGTCCGCGAATGATCTCACACAGCGTCATCAGCGGCACCGGGTTCATAAAGTGCATCCCGATCACCTGCTCAGGCCGTCGGGTCTTGCTGGCGAGCAGCGTGATCGATATCGATGAGGTATTCGTCGCCAAGATCGCGCTCGGTTTGGCCGCTTCATCGATCTGCGCAAATATCTTCTGCTTCAGCTCCTGGTTTTCCGTGGCAGCTTCGACGATAAAGTCACAGTCCCCAAGCGTTGCATAGCTCCCCGAGGTGACGATGTTTGCCAACGTGGCGTCGCGCTTTTCAGCGGTGAGCTTGCCCTTTTCGACGAGCTTGCTCAACGTGGCAGCCATCTTGGACTTGCCCCGGGCGGCGGTTTCATCATCGCGATCGACCAGCACAACAGAGACTCCGCGCTCGGCGGCAACCTGGGCGATACCGGCTCCCATTTGACCGGCACCGACGATTCCTAGCTTGGAAATGGCGCTCTCGCTCATCTGCAATTCACTCCCTTTACACGCTCAATTTCGCTTAGCGCTCGACGGTCAGCGCGATGCCTTCACCGCCCCCAATGCACAGCGATACCACGCCTCGATGCTTGCCTTCCCGTGACAGGCTATGCAACAGCGTCACTAGCAGCCGACAGCCTGATGCTCCGATCGGATGGCCGAGTGCAATCGCGCCGCCAAAGGGGTTGACGTTGTCCGTCGACAGCCCGAGGAGCTGGTTATTCGCCAGCGCCACCACCGCAAACGCCTCGTTGATCTCGTAATAGTCGACATCGGTAGTCTTCCAGCCAGCGCGACCCAAGGCCTTTTCGATCGCAAACGCCGGTGCGGTGGTAAACCAAGCCGGCTCTTGCGCATGCTGAGCCCACGAACGAATCCGCGCCAGTGGCGTCAGACCGCGCCGGGCCGCTTCCTCGGCAGACATCAGCACCACCGCCGCCGCACCATCGTTGATGCTGGAGGCATTGCCAGCCGTCACGGTGCCGTCCTTTTCAAAGGCCGGGCGTAGCGTCGCCAGCTTGGCCGCGTCGGAGCCTCGGGCTGGACCCTCATCGCGAGAAACGACCTTGGCCGGACCCTTTTTCTGAGCAATCTCGACGGGAATGATCTCAGCATCGAACTTGCCACCGGCCTGCGCAGCCACCGCCCGCCGGTACGATTCAGCGGCATAGGCATCTTGGCTTTGGCGATCGATCTTTTTGTCACGGGCGCAGATTTCGGCGGCAGATCCCATGTGGAAGTTGTTGTAGGGATCCCACAATCCGTCGAAGATCATTCCGTCGGTGGCCTGCTGATGGCCCATCCGAAAGCCGCCGCGAGCGGTAAGCAGGTAGTACGGGACGTTGCTCATCGACTCCATGCCGCCGCAGACCGCAATCTCGACTTCCCCGAGTGCAATCGCCTGCGCGCCAAGAATGACGGCCTTGAGTCCCGAGCCACAGACCTTGTTGAGCGTCTGACACGGCACGGCGCTGGGAATCCCGGCCTTGATCGCAGCCTGACGGGCCGGGGCTTGCCCGATACCTGCCTGGAGCACGCAACCCATCGTGACTTCTTGAACATCAGCCGGGCTTACCCCGGCGCGGCTGAGGGCGGCCTTGATTGCAATAGCCCCCAGTTCCGGGGCAGAAACCTGAGCAAGCTCGCCAGCAAACGCACCGATGGGGGTACGAGCGGCAGAAACGATTACCACCTCACGACCTAGCGTCGAAGCTGTCATGGAAGGACTCCTTGTCGATTTTGATGAAGCATCATACGCGATTCAGCCGTTCTTGGGGGACAAGAGTGCTACCAATGATCCATATTAGTCTTTTCATATGACTAATATGGATCACGCCCTAGTGAGCCGATTCCGATCGGCCATTCCCACCCTCCATCCACACCAGCTCGGACTCAGCCTCGCGCCGAATAGCAGCCGCGCTCGGAGTGGCACAGGCTCCCATGAGCCAGCGCGCCATCGGGCCCCGCACACTCCATCGTCGACAGACACCAATACACTCCGGTGCTCTGTAGGGCCTCGATCTCTGATACCGGCTCACCGTCGCTCGACTCCATTGCTGAAAACGCGAGCTTGCTCCGCAACTTCCGGCATACCAAAAATGAGCTGTCCTCGCTCACTGTCGCGGATTCGGGAAATACGGAAAGCTGGGAAGAGGAACCGCCCGTAGGCTGACTGCCTGGCATTTGCGCCAGAACCTATCACAAGAATTTGTCTTGTGTGTAGAGGGACTTATCGGGGTTAGCCGCACTGCGTCATAGACGTGTGCTACCGTCCCCGGTGAGGCATTTCCGACATGCGGACACGACGGTTTACGGGAAACTCGGCACGGCTGACGACGGTGGCGCTGCTTGCGCTACTGGGCGGCTGCGATCTGATGCGAATGGTGCGGGATACCTCGCAGGGGATCAAAGACACCAATGTGCAGCTTCGCGAGGCCAGCGGTCTGATTCGTCAGTCAGGACAGTTCATTTCACAGGCCTCGGAGTCGATGAGCAAGATGCAGCCGAGCCTGGACAACGTCGCGCATCTTGACAGCTCGATGAAGCAGCTCGCCGAGATGAAGGGGTCGATGGACCGGCTGGCCGCGATGCAGACCGACTTCGAGGCGATGGCCAAGAGCATGCGTGATCTTGCAGCGCTCAGACCTGCGATGGAACAGATGGCTTCGCTCGGTCCGCAGATGCAGTCGGTGGCGAGCCTGCGTGGTTCGATGGGGGATGTGGCGTCCCTGCGTCCAACGCTCCAGGCCGTGGCCGACCTCAAGCAACCGATGGAGAACCTGACCAAGCTGTCCGATCCGATGGATCGGGTGTCGCGACTCGCCGGACCGATGGAAAAGACGGCGGGCCTGGTCGCACCGATGAACACCATGGCGGCGCAGATCGATGGGCTCGAACAAGCCAAGTCGAACGCCGTGTATTGGGGCCTGCTCGGTATGGCGGCGTGGACGATGGCAACGGCCCTCGGTGCGGCAATCGGAGTCTACTTCGGCAACCGTTTGTCGAACAAAAGAAGGTCCAGCGAAAGCGTCGCATAGACGCGGAATCGACCCCCTCCTAACCCTTCGGAATCCCCGTAGGAGTCGCGGGCGGAATCGCAAGAGGGCTTGTGGCAGGAGTCGGGGCCAGCCGAAAAATCCGGTACGTCCGTGTTCCTCGCTGATAGGTACCGATCACTTTCGAATCAACTAGCTGGGAGTCATACGCAGCACGTACCTCCCCTTCAGTCCACCATTCGTGCGGATCGGTCAGCTCCTGTTCCAACAGGAAGACGCGATGGCTCCGCCGGATCTCGGCGATTCGACTCAGGTACTCGGTCAGTACCACCGCTTTTTGCGCGGGATCACTATACCCAAGATAGCGCAGGCTGTGCAGCGGAACGTCTTTGTCTTGGTAGTACAGAAAGTACAGATTGAGGGTCGGAGAGTCGCCGATATACACATCCTCTGCTTCGACTCCATGACGCGCAATGATGCGATAGATCTCAGCGTTGGAGTTGTCGAGCCCTCGATAATTGGGAAGGGTACACAGTCCAAAATTGCCGACTGCCAGCAAAACGATCATGGCCCCGAACTGAAGCCACACTGAGTGAGAGCGGCGATCAAGATGCCGCCACAAATCCCCCAGCAGAAGGATGCTCGGGGGCAACAGCAGCAGCCAAAACTCGAAGTTCCCCGGCTCCCACCAAAACGTGAAGGCACCATGGATGAGCAGCCACACCCAGAGCAGTCCGCGCAGTCGCAGATCCACCAGGGAGGAGTCGCTTCCTTTGCCATTTTCCGTCGATAAGCTGCGCCTCTGACGTTGACTACGGAAGGCCGTCACCGACAAACGGAGCGCAAGCAGCAGAGACCCAATCACGGACAGAGAAAACAAGATGTCGCTCACGCTTGGACGAAACTGCAGGTCAAAGTTCTCTAGGTAATAGGGATGCGTGATGACCTGGAAACAGCCCTGGATCGCCGCCGGAAGGCTCTCCCACCGCAGACCGTGTCCCCACAATCCAAGCTGATACTGATTGGAGTGCGCATACAGCGTGATCCACTTCCACAAACTGAGCAGCGGTCTATTTTCGACGACCAGGCCAACCCAAAGATAGACCCCGCCACAGGTTCCTAAGGCAGTCAGTAGGAACACAGCGGCAGGACGGAGCGAGCGGCCACGGACCCACAGTCCATAGGCCATTGCGAAGACAAAGAAGATTCCGGTCTGATGGAAGAGCGAAGCCATTGCGGACAACAGTCCAATCCCAATCACGGATCGCAGTGAGGCTCGCGGTCGCACCACAAACAGCACGAGCGCACCAAGCTCGAACAGCGTCGTCGCTGGATAGACTTCTACCGAGGTCGCCATGTTGGTGATGCCGCGACAAACCGCAAACAGAAGACTCAGTCCAAACGCCAGCGGCAGACTGCGAGCCACTCGATGCAGAAGCAGACAGAGGAGTCCAACGGACAGCGCAGTAATCACTCCGTTCACAGCAGCCAGGAATCCGATCGCATCGACGGCAATGTAAGGAGAAACCACCAGCAACAGCCAGCGACCAGCTGCGTTGTACAGCAAGTGATGAGGATGAAACAGGCTGTGGCCGAGCTTTGCTCCGTATGAGTATTCGATCGCGTCGTAGCCATAGCGATGGCTCGGAAACGACAGAAAGTACGCCGCAACCAGGACCGCGCCCAGGAGCGCAACGACCCAAGGGCGGGATAGGTTCGTCGGGGTGGGCTCAGCCACGGTAAGGAAAGGCGGAGCATTCCAGGAGGGAGGCAAGTGCGCCGGTGACTCCCCGTCAGCTTTCACCTTGCGGTCAGAGCCGACGCGAGCATCAACATTCGGTAGATTTGAATACGACATCCTTAGCGCGAGGATGCTACCGCTCCTACACGGAAAATACACGCAGCGATGCAGCGATACAGAGACCGGGCTGTGGTGTGAATGGATGGTAGGAGATGCGGAAGTTACGGCTCGCGGAGGATGAAATCGGAGCTCACGTAGGCGACGCCGTTGCCAAACTGAATGCGATACCAGCCCGGAGCGACGCCGGTGAGGGTGACGCGACTGCCCTTTTGCAAACTACCGACGACCGCCGCAGTGCGAGACGGTCCACCACGGACGTTGAGTACATCGCTCTTGACGTTGACGAGTCCCGAGCCGTTCAGATCCATAAACGCGACCCCATTGACCACCGCTGCGGGCGGCGGTGTCTCCACAGGCGGAGCGAGAACGGGTGCAACCACCGGTGGCGTCTCAACAGGAGAGGGAGTCACGGGCGCAACCACCGGTGGCGGTATCTCAACCGGTGACGGGGCCACAGGTGCCACGATCGGACCCGGCGCAACGATCGGGGTTGGGCTCGGAATCGGAACCGGTGTGGGTGTAACCCCTGGCGGCTGCGCTGGTGGCTCAACCGGTACATCCAACGGCGACTGGAGCGGAGTGGTTGGTGGCGCAGTGAGCGACTCGGATTGCTTGGGTGGGTGCTTGCGCCGAATCGAACTCGGCCAATCGGTCGCCAAGAACAGTCCACCACCAACGGTCAGAGCTGGCTGGGAAATGACCTCCCCACCGATGTAAGCGGCCACTCCGAATGGTACGGCCACCGGAAGTCGCAGCCGTGCTTCAAGTCGTGGCTCCAGCGAAAACTGCTGGAGCAGTGCCTCTCGCTGACCCGTCCCCGAAACCGGCAAGCTGTAGTAGCGATAGCCAATCAGGGCCGTGGCACGTAGGACAAAATAGTCAGAGATCGGCAGTTGCCCATGCAACGAAGCCGCCATCCGCATCATCGTAAGCTGACTCGAGGTCCGCTGGGCCAATTGCGTACTCACGGCCTGTCCGTCGGGAAGACCACTCCACGAACCACCACCATGAACACCGATTCCGAAGAATCGACACGGAAAAACGATCGCACCACCCTCGATCACGGGCATCCACGGACTGTTGAATCCAATGTCGCTGCCGCGAGCGGTAAAGTCCTGTTCGGCGGCGCCCGTGGTGGTGGTGCGCGCTGGTGCCTGGAACATCGAGTCGGCCAAGTCGGGGCGGATTACTCCACCGGTGGCGTAGACCTCGACGGTGAGATCAGACGAACCACACGGCCGGCGCGTCTGGGTTGGGCTGGCATCGGCGCTGGCCGACCAGAGTGTGAACATCGAACCAGAAAGCAGAACGAAGGCTTTGCGTCCACGGATCAAGATGGCCCCCCTGTAGGCGCTCGAGTTGCTTGGCTATTTTCGCACAACTCGCGGTAAATTCGGCGCAACTTGTACCTGGGGTGGATCCATCCCGGCAACAATAACGGGCAAAAGCACTGCCGGGTCTTGACCCGAGCCGAGCAGGCACCTAGTGTAGGACTCGACCTGTCTGTCTGAATCGCCTCGGTTGGGATAGTTTTTTCCCTACATGTATTGAACCGGGATTCACCTCTGGCCGTAGCGTGCACGCCCGCATGTCGGGAAGCCCATAGCGGCTACATTTGTGGAGCCCACCTACTTGAAGTAGGGGTTCAAGCATCCTGACCACGATCGGACGGGGGTTGGGCCGACCCTCCGGGGTCGGCTTTTTTTTGTGAACAACTGGCCTGCGCAGGGAGTGCGGCGCTGTTCGTTCGTTCGGTACTCCGGTACTTGCGTACGGTCCGTTTGGGATTGGGAAACTGGGCGGGTCAAGTGCCGACAACTGGGCGGGAGGCCCGTATGCCGCTCTTTGATACTCATAAAAAGGACGAAGAGGCGAAACCATCGCCTTGGATGGGGATGCTGCCATCGCTTGGACGTTCGCCCCAGCAGGAAACGAGCGAGCATCATGACCTGCCGCCGCTCGCGGGCGTTCAGCAGAATCCGAGCGGGAAGCAAAGCTCGACGATCAAAGAGAACGTCAAGGAAACCAAACAGGAATCCGAAAAGCAGCCGCAGGGGACTGGAACCCCGGACGCCCACGCGGTTCCGTTTGGTGACATGTTTGGAGAAGTTCCGGACTTTGCCAAATACCAAAAACAGGACAAGCTGCCCGACAAGTACATTCCGCCGGAGGGTGCCGATGCCAAAGAGCTTCAGTACAGTCCGTTCGGAGTTCCGCTCACCCCCGATGCGTGGGCGATGCAGACCAAGATCGACGGCGGCAAACTCCACTACCTGTATGACAAACTAAAAGACTCGCCGGAGTACCAAAAGCAGTTTGCAGGCAAAAAGCCCGACGAGATCGCCAAAGATCCAGGCTTCAATCAGGCCGTCATCGATACGTATCTCAAAGAAGCCGCCAAGATGGGGGACAAAGGGGCCTTCATGGGCGAGTTTCTGCCGACGGAAACCGGCAACATGGGCGATGCCGTCAAGAAGATTGGTGAGCATGCGGTGACCGGCGATGCTGGTGCGCTGCGAGATATGCAGGCGACCAAGACGGTGAGCCAGATCCGACTCGGCAACGCGCAGATCGCGGAGCAGTTTCAAGGCAGCGAGGGCGGCAAGGGCAAAGAGATGTTCTCGCTGGTGGTTCCGTACTCGAACACCGTCGAAAACATCATCAACAACGATGGCAAACCCAAAGATGGTGCCGACAAGTTTGCACAGTACATGAACTACTTCGGCAAAGACTCGAAGGTCACCACGATGGCCACCGGGTATAGCCAGGGTGGAGCGGCGGCACGAACGTATCTGGAAGACTACGGGGACAAGCAAGGACTTGATTACTCGGTGCTGCTGGCTCCGATGGGCGGCAACAACGGACGCGGTGAAGATGGGATCTGGAGCGGCTCGAAAAATGGTGTCCAGACGCTCGGGATTGCCAACAAGTACGACCCCGCGCTGGGACTGTGGGATCGCAAGGGAGATGAGGGCGGCGACGTCAAGAACCCGCTCGGTGGTTGGCTGCCGGGCATGAAGAACCTCAACCTCGACTTGTACAAAAAGGCCGCAGACTTTGTGACCTCGCCGAACGGCTGGCTGCACGGAGACGCCAACAAGGAAGACGCGAACCTGGGCACGTACGGGTATCCGGTCAAAGACCTGATGCCGTGGACCAAGCAGCTTTTTAACAACGGATTCAAGGACGATAAAAATCCGAACTCGTTTGAAAAGAAAGCGGATTGGGACTATCACCCGGACAAGGTTCCAGAGGGACAGAAGTTCGATCCAAACGCCGTCGGTGACAAAGGTGAAAAAGTCTCGGGTTGGGACTTTGCCAAAACCGTCGGCGGACTCCTGTGGGACAAGGGCAAGAGCTGGGCCGGCGAAAAGATCAACAACTTCACCGAAGGTGCCAAAGAGAAGTGGGAAGGCGTCAAGCACGGGGCCTCGGACCTGTGGAACGGTGCCAAAGAGAAAGTCAGTGATGGCTGGCAGAGCGCCAAAGACACCGTCGCGGGCTGGTTCGGTGGTGGCAAAAAACAGGTCAAAAACAACGACGTGGGCGGTGCAGAGAAAGGTTGGGAGGGAGCCAAACAGAAGACCCCGGACAAAGGCAAGGGCGGCTTCTTCCATAACCTATTCCATTAGGCCCAACCATCTGCGACTCCTACCTTGTTCCACACACCTTTCGCCAATCTGACACCACAGCACTCCGTAGCGATGCGGAGCGACGTCAGTTCCCATGATTACCGCTGATTCGGTACTCTAAGAGAAGCTGCTCTCTGCAGGTGCGCACAGGCTGGCGCTCCCAGCAGGAGGGGGTGAAGGACAACCATGTCAGGCAAGCAGCAAGGACGCTCCGCACCGTCAGGAAACATCATCATCTGCGGGCGCGCTTACAACATCGGCTGGCCGGTCGTTAACTTTTTCGACAACCCGAACTTCAGTGCGTATCGGCTCGGTTGCTACAAAGGCAAAGACGGCTCACCGCCGGGAGCGCTGCCATTTGGGCCGGCCAAGGGACTCGGCAAATCACCGTATCGTTACCGTGAGCGCCGGTTGATGGGCGGTCAACGCAATGACCTGCGGCGGCTGCAAGACATCATTCGGCAGTTTGTGCTCCACCACGACGGCTGTGCCAGCTCTGCGGACTGCTTTCACGTGCTTCACGACGAACGCGGCCTATCTGCACACTTTCTCGTCGACAACAACGGCTGGATTTATCAGACGCTCGACCTGGCCGATGGCGCGTTCCATGCCTCTGGTGTGAACGAAATCTCCGTCGGTGTCGAGCTATGCAATCGCGGGCAAGTCGAGCTAGACGGCCCGCAGTTCTACAGCAAGCGCGGCATGAGCCGAGACGTCGCCGAGATGGTCGTCCACAACACCCGTTATCGGATGTGGCAGTACGCTCCCGACCAGTATCTGGCGATGGCGGCGCTCGGCAAAGCCCTGGCGCGACTGTTTCCCAACCTGCCGCAGGTATTTCCCGAGTGGAACGGCCAAATCCTAAACACCTGGATGGCCGACCCGAGAGCATTTGCGGGCTATATCGGGCACTACCACGTCACCAACAACAAGTGGGATCCCGGCTGCTTTGACTTCAAGTGGTTGGCGCAGAAAATTCGGGTCAGCTCGACGTGGTTCGTGTGCCTAGACAAGAACAATGAGTGCCCCAAGCCTCCCGAGATTGCCGAAAATCCGCAGACCGCCGAGCAGCAAGGCCAAGTGCTGTTTAGCAACAACGAAGAGGAAGCGATGGGAGGCTATTTTCCCATTGGTCCCTTTGGTCGCTCTCGGCTGTGGCACGGCGGGATTCACCTAAACCTGCCCCAGAACTCGCCGGTGTTTACGCCATTCCCGGGCCGCATCGTGGCGGCACGCTTTGGCGACGATGTCCCGACGGGATCGGCCAACTTCGTGCTGATGCGGCACTATTTCCGACTGGCTGGCGTCGAGACGCTGTTCTTCATCCTGTACATGCACATCGAGCGCGAGGAGCCAAAGAGCGGTCGAACGCCCTGGCTGTTCGAGGCGGACAAGAAGCCGTTCTTTTCGGCGATGTCAGGTGGCGGAGTGTTTTACCCGGACATCGATCTCGCGGGCGGCGAGATGATTGGACACATTGGTCAGGCCGGTCCGCCAGGCAACTACGAAA
>CALLYL010000200.1 GCA_937859535.1 uncultured Myxococcales bacterium | reverse complement strand
ACAGCGTAGGCTTGCATTGCTAATTTGACGCCAAGAAGCACGAACTCTGCATGTTCACCCTGAATCGATTCTGGAATGGCAGAGCGAATATTCTCATCGGAGTACGAATCATAAATCAATTGTTCTTGTGTGACTTGCTGTGAAGAACAATGTGCATTCCACGCCAAGCAGCTCATGAAAAACAGCATGGCGTCTGACTCTTTCTCTCTGTTACTCAGGTCACCTGTCTTCCTATATGCATTTAATAAGTGTCAACTAGATTCATCTATTAGCTTATGAACTCTGTCTGAATCAGATGGGTGCTTTCCTCGTGCAAACGCAGCGCAAATATGCTCGTATAATTCAACTATCCAAAAATCATGATCACTGCTGCGCGGACTAGGGGTTCCAGAAGGCCAAACAGATAACCATTTCTCTGCATAACTTGACTCTTCTTCAGCAAAGAAGGGCTGGAGTTTAAGCACCGGGATCTTGTACTTTGTAAGATGTTCCTCTGGCAGTACCGCCGGTCGTGAAGTAATAAGAAATTTGCGATGATTTGATGACCATCCCATTACGTTGAAAATGAATTGCTCAATCTGAGCCTTGGTAAATATCGATTCATCTAAGCCATCGAGAATGTACAACACCAGATGCTCTTCCCCTGGTGCGTCAAATGCAGAATCATCAACAGACAATCCGAGTCGAAGCTTTAGACTGTATTCATGCAAGGCTCGTCTCGTAAATGAAGATATATCAGAGAAGTTGTCGCTTCTTAACACATTTGCACATTTAATGTATATTGGCATAAACACCAAGGATTCCTGATTTCTACTTAAACACTGAATCCATTCGGTTGCAAATTCAGCGGCAACGCGCCGTGTGATTAATGATTTTCCGTAGCCCATATGCCCAGAAATCACAACAACAAAATTCCGAGCAAGTTCACGATAAAATAGGGGGATTGCCTGCATTTCATTGCCATCATATTTTGCCCGAATTCTCTCAATAATCTCCTCAACTCTGTTCCTGGAAAGTGGGCCATTATCTTGGTCCAGTCGCAATGCCGATCTCGTAAGCGGATCACTTTCTGCTAAATATTGAACAAACTGCTTCTGTGTAGATTTTGTTGATATTCTATATGATGAAACAGATGAGAAATCCTGCTTGTAAAGACGAAAACACTTAATGGTACCATCAGGGTCAGCAGAATGAATACTCCCGAGTAGTTCAACGAGGTCGTTTTCGTTTAGAAGAGCATTCTCTAATTGCCGCAGATCCGTCTCGCTGAAGCGACGAACAAAATCTTCATATCCGTTATCCCCAAGAAACGCCTTGAGATCGGCGGCCACCGGAAATCGGCGATGGAGTAAAAATCGGAGTAGCTCGCGGAGCTGAGCACGACCCGAACCCCTTGACCATTCTAACAGCTCTTCTGGAAGTTCACTCTGCCGGGACATCATTAAGTTATCCACGTCATCACGTCTGGGCACCCTGGGCACCTCGAATCCGAGCGTAGCATAGCTTTCTTCGGACTTCACAAGCGAGTTCCAAGGGGGATCTCCCATGGAAGGCGATTGTGCGCCTAACGCAGAGCCCAAGACAGCGCAACCCCCTACTCCAAATCAAACACATACCGATACCGGTCCTGGCTTCCGGCGTAGTATTCGTAGAGGCTGATGACTTGGGAGTTTAGTTGTTGGCCGAGGAAGAAGGCGACGACTTCGGGGCAAGAGAGGCCGAGGTGGATGCGGGCGATTCCTTGCTGGCGTAGCTCGTAGAGGAATTGGAGGATGTCGGTGAGGAGGGGAATGAGGTCGCTCGGTTTGATGGCCTCGGTTCCGGGGCGGAGGAGTAGGTAGCGATGAGTGCAGCGAATCGGCTCGCCGTCATCCGTGCGGAAGAAGCGGTCTAGCTGGTCGCTCTGACTGCGCGAGCGGGTATCGACGATGACACACGCTTCATTGCTGCGACTCCTACTTGCCCGTAGGGAGTCGACTTTTCGGGGGACTTCCTCGCGCCGGAGCCGTTCGTAGACACGGCCTGGCGCTGGTGTAATGGCTGCTTGCGGACTCTGGAACGACGTGAAGCCACTGCCGTGGTCATTCCAAGCAGTGACTTCGCGGACGTAACGCAGCTCCCAACCGATCCAAGTGAGCAGGGGAAGCTGCGCTTTGCAGACCAGCTCGACCGGCCCTGCGGCAGCGGAGATGTGTTGTTGGTAGAGCCGACGCCGGGCCTCAGACTGCGCGGCCACAAGCTGCTCTGGTTCCGCACGACGCTCCTTGGCAAACTCTCGCAGATCGATGTGCCACAGATCAGGAGTCTCTGTATCGGATTCCCACAGCGATGCGAAGCGGAGCGCTGCATTCATGTTCAGACTTATCGCCAGAATGGGAGGCCGCACCGTACTCCTTCGAGCACGTAGTTTGTCGCGGAAGGCTAGCGCGTACTCCTCTACCTCGGTCTTTTTGACCGCTGACAACTGACTGAGCACATGATGCGGACCAAGCTGCTCAAGGAGCTGATTTTCCAGCACTTGTACGTCGGTGTGGCCGAATCGCCGCAGCAGCTCCTGATGACCATGATCGATCAGAAAGCTATGGAAGTCCGCTCCGGTTGGAAAGAGGACTTGGATAAGCTCGCGGCCAAGCTGACACAGCCTCACTCGCGCCATTCCGCGCAGTACGGTCGCCAGTTCCGTCGGCAATTCGCTACACTGAACCATCATCGCTTCGCCTCCATCGCACAGGTAGGACCAGACGCTAGCACAGGTTGTGCCGGGTGCCGGACACTCCGTAATGCTCGATACTTCGGCCTTTTTGCGGACTCTTTCGTGACGAACCGTGGGCGATGGCGTCTTGGGCCGTAGACCGTGCTGGTTCTGGCTGGCAGGTTCGGAGGTTTTTGATACGGTGCCGCTACAAGTCGCAATGATGGCCATGAACGAACAAACTGAGCTTTCTCCAGGGCTTTTGCCGACCGTGGCCGAGCTGGCGCTTACGGGGCGGACGCTGCCGCTGTTGACTCGTGCGGTGGTGGTGGGAGAGGCACTGCGGCGAGCGGCGCTAGCGCTGCATCGGGTGCCTTCGGCTACGCTGGCGGGAAAAGATGCAGCGGGGACGCCTCTTACCAGGCAGCATCGGCATGCTCACTATGTGCCGGACTGTCGCGGATCAGCAGATCCAGTGGATGGGGGTCCGCTACGGATTACGCATGTGGTGGTGTATGCTCCGGGGGGACTGCTCCCTTCGGAGGTCACGGCGCTGCTTGGGGTGCGGTATCTGCCCTCGTATGTGTATGCTGCGGACGCTGCGGAGACAGAGCCGCTCGCGGTGACGCTGTGCGGGCTTGGGCAAGTGGCGGGTCTGCATGGCTCGCGGCTGGGACAGAGAAGTACGGTGTTTGCATCGCGGACTCCGTTTGTGCTACCGCGACATCGCAAGCGGGGGGATGAACCGGAGGAGCAGCTCGTGCGGGAGCTGCGGCTGCGGGGACTTCCGATTCCGCGACAGATCGAACGAACGCTGGGGCCACTTGGACTGGCAGAGTCTGATACGCCGCCGTGGTCGGCATTCTTGCGACACCGACAACATGATGAGCTGACGACGGGCTACTACGGATTCCGCATCGAGTTTGCGGAAGCGGTGTCTGGGCCTCTGCTCCTCGGGTACGGCTGTCATTACGGACTGGGGCAGTTTGTGCCACAGACCGAGTAGTCGCTCGGCGTGGAGCGCGTAAGCAGACTTGCCTTGGCGACGCGGCTCTGCGATGCTCCGCGCTGAAGACAGCTCCCTTGAAAACCCGGCCCCGGCAGCCCCAAGCTGCTTGCGCCTCCATAGTTTGGTCAGTAGGAAGAAACCCTCCCCCTTCCCCGGATTCCTATCTGGGGCTCCATTGAAACACATCTTCCCGCTAAACTTCAAGTGCCCGTCGTTGACCTTCCCCGGATTCCTATCTGGGGCTCCATTGAAACTCCATGACTCCGAACGGCTTCAGCCTCCGCCACGTTACCTTCCCCGGATTCCTATCTGGGGCTCCATTGAAACTGCAGCCTTGCGTTTCTGATTCCGCGTCATCCCCTTCCTTCCCCGGATTCCTATCTGGGGCTCCATTGAAACGCTAGATGGTGGTCAACATACAAATTTTGCTTCCAAAGCCTTCCCCGGATTCCAATCTGGGGCTCCATTGAAACTCAAAAGCCGCCTCCATCTCAGCGTCCGTAAGAGCTTCCTTCCCCGGATTCCTATCTGGGGCTCCAT
>CALLYL010000199.1 GCA_937859535.1 uncultured Myxococcales bacterium | reverse complement strand
ATAAAGACTGGTTGAATTGGTAACACAGGGACGGAAGCGACATTTCGCACAACAGTGTACTAATGAGGCATTCCACAAGGACTGGGGAATAAAGTCAACGTGAAACCCGTTCTTTGGGCCAAACGCTGCTCAATCTCTGCGTCCCCACATACCGGCCATCGTCCGATCGAGCCCCGAGACTACCGCCAGCCCGACCGTGAAATCTCGATTCTACGAGGCTGCTTAGGGAAAATAGCCGTCCACAAGGAGCTGCTCAGCGGTCAAGATCGCACCTTGGGCGGCCCCCATTTTGGTGTTGTGCGACAGCAGCACGTACTTGACACCGTGATCCCCAAGCGCCCTTTCATCGCGGAGGCGACCCACAACGGTCGTGAGCCCGCTGCCCAGATCGCGATCGAGGCGCGGCTGCGGTCGATACGGATCGTCTGTCACCGAAATGAGTTGCGACGGCAGCGAGGGCAGCCGAAGCGCAATGAGCTCTCGCCCGAACTCCTCAAGCGCTGCCTTCACATCAGACAGCGGTGCGGCTCGCTCGGTCTCACAAAACACCGCTTCGGTATGCCCGTCCAGAACCGCCACCCGGGTGCACGTACAGCTCACTGCGACCGGCAGCGTCTCGATCGCATGCTCATGGACGGAGGTGCCTGCACACAGGCCCAGGATCTTCCGCGTCTCTCGCTCGACCTTCTCTTCTTCGCCGGGAATAAACGGAATGATGTTATCGATGACATCAAGGGCGGCCACTCCCGGCGAGCGCCCAGCCCCAGATACCGATTGCAGCGAGGTCATCACCACCTTACGCAGCCCAAACTGCCGCAGGATCGGTGCCAGCGTGATCGCCAGCCCCACGGTGGTGCAGTTGGGTCCGGGCGCAATAAAGCCATGAAAGCCGCGCCGCATCTGCTGGGTGCGGAGTAACCGTGCATGGTCGCGGTTGACGCCGGGCAGCAAGATCGGGACATCCGGCTCGTACCGAAAGGCACTCGCGGTCGAAAAGACCGGGACCGCAGCCGCCATGCGCGGCTCTAGCTCTTTGGCGACATCGCTTTCGACGGCGGAGAAGACGACATCGATTCCCTCAGTGGTCGCGTCTTTGGCGGCCCACACCGGCAGCTCCAGCAAGTCCGGTGGCGGCCGTCCCCCGGCATACCAGCGCAGACTGCCCCGCTCATCCCGCAGCGCCTCGCCATACGAGCGGCCCGACGAGCGCTCCGATGCACACAGCCGCGTCACGGTGAACCACGGGTGATCAGTCAGCGCAGCGACGAACTGTTGGCCAGCAACTCCCGTCGCACCCAAGACCATGGCGCGTAGCTTTGGATTCATAGCGGCAGCGAGCATAATCGGACTTGCTCAAAAGGGGAAAGTCGATCATGTGTGACACGCTCGTCGTCGTGCAGCCGCATTGCGTGCTGTTTGCCAAAAACTCCGATCGCTCTCCTGAGGAACCGCAGACCATCGAGTGGCAACCAGCGGCTGAACATAAGCCCGGCAGCTTTGTAAAATGTAGCCACCTGAGGATCCCGCAGGCTCGTCGCACCCATGCGGTGATGCTGTCGCGGCCCTCGTGGATGTGGGGTGCCGAGATCGCCACCAACGAGCACGGCGTCACGATTGGCAATGAAGCGGTGTTCACCCGCTATGGAGTGCCGCGACTCGGACTGACTGGCATGGACCTGTTGCGTCTGGCCGTGGAACGGGCCGACTCTGCCTCATCAGCGGTCGAGGTCATCCTCGATCTGTGCGCGCAGTTTGGCCAAGGCGGGGACTGCGACCATCTCAGCAGCTCGTTTCGCTACTTCAGTAGCTTCATCATTGCCGACCGCCGCCGGGCCTTCGTGCTCGAAACCGCCGGACCACACCATGCGATCGAGGAAGTCCTGTCGACACGCAGCATCTCGAACGGACTGACCATTTCCGGCTTTGCTGAGTCGCACAGTGATGTCCTACGGACCTGGGCATCTCGCTGTCGCATCCGCCAGCCACGAACCCAAGGCCGCGCCCGCAGCGCCCGAGGACTCTCAGACATGATCGCAGTCCTCCGAGATCACGGCACCGATCATGAGAAGCAGGGTCGCATTGCTACCAACTTGCTACTTGGCGGCATGTCGGGTCCATGCATGCACGGTGCAGGTCTGGCGGTGAACGTCCAGACCACCAGCTCATGGGTGTCGCGGCTCTCTCCGCAAGGAGACAGTCACTACCTAACTGCCACGTCTGCTCCATGTATGTCCTTGTTCAAACCCGCGCAGGTACACACGCCCATTTCGAGCGAGTACCTCGGTGCTCCGGCCATCGGTCGCGCCGATGCCCACTCTCTGTTTTGGCTCCAGGAGCGACTCCACTGCCTGGTCATGCGCGCTCCCGAGCGACTCCTTCCTCTATTTGAAACGGAACGCAATCAAGTGGAGCAGCGCTGGCTCAACAACCCGCTGCCATCGGCCGAAGCCTTTGCGGTGCACCGAGAACTGATTCACAAGTGGACCCAGCTAGTGACACAGTCCTTGCAAAGCGATCCGATTGGCAAGCGTCGGCGTCCACCGTGGGTCGAGCAATACTGGAGCCGTCAAAACCAGCGCGTGGGCACTCTTCGGTAAAAAGAGGGGATCGCAACCGAGGCCGAGCCTTTTCGGAGACCACGCCGTGGTTCTCAGCCGCAGCGCCACCGCCATCCACCCCCGCCCCTTCACGACCCAGACTCACCGCCTTGAGTGCGCAAGGCCATGGGCCAGGGTCGCAGAGACTCCGACCAGCCTTCCGAACTCTCCCGACTTGGGTCTTCGAGTCAGCGAAAGGCAGTGCCGTCTCTGGGCACCCAGGTCTGAGCCCCGTCCGCTGGGTGCTACAACGCAGGCCGTTGGATCGGTGACCCGGTCGCTTGGGTTCTGTACCCAGCGCGTTGGGTTCGTGACCCAGCCGGTTGGGTTCGTGACCGGGCGCTGGACGATCACGAGATGCTAGGGTGCCCCTTCGTAGGCGTCGCAGTCCAATCCACACTGCTCGGCCAGGGTACGCCAGTCGAAACGAAGCCCCTGTGCGATTTGAAAATACTTACGGGCCGCCTCATCGCTCTGCGTGACCCCATCGCCGAGCGCGTACATCACCCCGAGCGTGGCAGCGGCACGACCACTGCCAGCGGAAGCGGCCCGGTCGTACCAAGACACCGCCAGCTCCGAGTTCTGTCCGACACCATCGCCGGTTGCATAGAATCCACCGAGGTTGGCCATCGCCCGCGAGCTACCGGCCGCAGCCGCACGCTGACACCACAACACCGCCGCTGCTTTGTCCACCGCCACACCAACGCCTTTGATGTAAAAGACGTACAGCTCAAACATCGCGTCCGGCTCTCCGGCTTGGGCCGCCAGGTGGTGGTAGCGCAGGCTCTCCGTCACGTCCTTTTCGCAGCCAAACCCAGCGTAACAAAATAGACCGAGTAGATACAGCGCCCTCGGGATGGAACTGGCTCGCAGTGCAAACGCAAAGGCTTCGGTGGCTCGCTCGCTCTGCCGTGAAAAGTAGAGACGATTGGCCAGATCCACCCCAGCTTGCAGATGACCGAGCTGCGCCGCTCGTTCCAATGCGGCGACGGTCAAGTTCCGCATCCGCTCGACCTGCTCGAGTGCTACGGGAGCAAGCCCGATCATCTCATCGACTCCCCGAAACTCTAGCGCCAGCGCGGTACGGCAGCTTGCGTCATATAGCGCTTGTGCATCCCCGTGAGCCAGGACTGACTCCAGCTCTGCAATCTTCGACTCGGTATCTACCTGCCGTCCGTCCATCGATTCACGCTCCTGGGTAGGCGTAAAAGAACCACGTCGGACTCCACAGTCGAGCAGGATGGAGCCGGCGTCAAGCGAATGCAACGGTCGTGGATCGGCGGAAGCAGCAGCTACATGCAGACGTGGGTGGTCATGTTGCAGGTCGGCTTGCTCATCGGACAGTCCGCATTCATCAGGCACGCTACACAAGCGGTCTTGGTCGGATCAGCAGCGTCCACGTAGCACTTGGGAGTGGGGTTCTTACAGTCCATATCCGCTGCGCAGGGCACACAGAGGTTTTTGCCCGGCACGCCAGTAACGGTCTACAAGAACTCT
>CALLYL010000198.1 GCA_937859535.1 uncultured Myxococcales bacterium | reverse complement strand
AGATGCACACGATCAGCCAGTAGTAGAACCACATCCGTCCGGTATCGAGCGCGCCCTGCTGCGGGCAGTAGTGAGCCAAAAACCATCCCGAGTAGAGGCTGGTGAGCAGCTTGGTCAGAAACCACGGGAGCTGCGCGACGCCCATGTACAGTCCGGTCTTTCCGGGCGGGGCAATCTCGGCGGCGTACTGCAAAAAGCGCGGCTGCCACAGCGACTCACCCACCGAGGACAGCAGCATAAACGCGCACAGCGCTGCTGGATTCGGTCCAAAGGCGAGCAGCACCGTCGGCAGCCCCATCACCGCCGTGCCCACGATCATCGTCGAATAGATGTTGCGCCGTGCGGTGGCCGCCGCGAGCAGCGGGGTCAGCACAAACACCAGCAGCGGGCTCAAGTTGGAAAACGTCTCGTAGTTTTCGCTGACCCATGGCCAGGGACGGAAAGCGCGCTCGATGTACTGCGGCAAGGTCAGCCACTGATGCGCAAACAACGTCTGTACCGGAACCAGCACAAAGATAAAGAAGCTGAACTTGGGGTCGGCGAGCGGGTGTTCGCGCAGCCAGGTCGCGATGCGCTTGCGGCGGCTTTCGGACTGGGCAACGACCTGCTTGGCTTCGCTGAGGGCACGGGCAACCAGCTCGGATTCGGCTGGCTGCGGCTTGCGCGGCAGATAGCGAATCATCAGCAAGAGGCCAATCGCGGTCAGGGCCGCATAGAACCAAAACACGCCGCTGATGCCGTTCGGGGGCAGCACGCCTTTGGTGGCCATCCGGATGCGTGGCGAGAGTATGCCCGCGACAAAGGCACCCAGGTTTTGGAGCGCGTAGAGCATGGCGTAGCTCATCGGTGCCGTCTTGGCATCGGACAGCTCTTTGACAGCAGCGTAGGTGGCGGGCTGGTAGGCGCCGTAGCCAACGATGATGATCACCATCGCGACCACGTTCACCATCATCAGCCCATTCCACAGCCCCAGCGCTAGCCCAAGGGAATCAGACACCGCCATCAGTGAGCGACCCAGGAGCAGCACCGTCATGGCCACGATCAGCGACCGTCGCACGCCCCAGCGATCACTGGTCGACCCGAGTAGGAACATTGCGAAGGTGATGCCGCCGGTCAGAAAGCCGGTCAGAAGTCCCGCCCAGACATCGCCGAGCGCCACGTTCTGCGCCAGATAGGTCGCAAGCAGCGTGAGCATCCCGAGGTACGCGAGCCCATCAATGAAGTACGGAACAAAGGTGCCGAGCGACAGCGCCTTGTTGACTCGTGACAGGTCGCGGAAGGGCTGGACGAGCTCGTCGAAGGCTGCGGAAAGCGGGCTCCTCGGGGGCAGAGGCGGCGTGGCGTTGGAGGTTTCCTCGGTCGACGGAGCAGGAGCTGGCTTCATGCGATGGGATGCTTTCCGCGCATTATTGTCCAACTGCTGGATCGCGAACCGGAAATTGCGAGGCCGAGATCAACGGGTCGCTTTTGTCGCGGGGGAGAGGACCACCAAGCCACGTGCTCCATCGAGCAGTAGCGTTTGACCGGTGGTAATGATCTGGGTCGCCAGGCGGGTTCCGAGGACCGCCGGAATGCCGCGCTCGCGGGCGAGGATGGCCCCATGGCTGAGTGCTCCACCCGAATCGGTGACGACGGCCAGCGCACCCCACACCGCCGGTGCCCAGGACGGGAGCAGCGTGGGCAGAACCAAGATCGTGTCCTCCTGGAGCTGAGCAAGGACTTGCGCCAGCGACTCCGCTGGATTGTCCAGTCGCGGCACCACCAGCGCCCGACCCGACACGACGCTCGATCCGACGGCGATTCCCGTCCCCGACAGCGTGCGGCCGTCCGGCAGTGCCCACTCGGGATGCCCGGCGGCGATCCGCTCCGGTGGCACGAGCTGTTTGGCGTGCTGACGAAGTCGCTGCTCGGACAGTGCCAGTGCGGATAGATCAGTGGTCAGCGGATGGTGCAGTGGGCTCATCGCGGATGACAGCGTGCGCCACGGCAGGTCAAAGATCAGCGCCGGATCGCTGAGCCGCCCGGCCTTGTAGAGCTTGGCCCCTTGGGCCAGCAGTGCCCACCGAACCAGTCGCTGGGCCCGAAAGAACAGCAGGTCGTCATCTTCGGCCACCAGCATCGCGTCTCGTACCAACGGCAGCAGCGATTTGAGCGCGCCTCTGGCCATCCGTGGCAGTCGGTCGAGCAGCTTTTGGAGCGCATCGTGATACTGCGCCAGTGCCAGGGCGTGCTGAATCGTCGGCGAGGCGGGCTGACCGGCCAGGTGGCGGGCATAGTCGATGATGGCTTGCGGCTGCTCGTCATCGCAGGGAAACACCACGTCCCAACAGCTCGAAAACGCGCCAAAACGGGCCAAATACAGGCGAAGCGCGTCTTTTTGGCAGCCTTCGCGACCAAGCTGCCACAGGTGGGTCACTCGCTCGGTCTGGGCCCCGCCAATTCCCGAAAGCAGCGCGCCGTGCTGACCGAGCGGCTCCCCGAGGTTGCTCAGCAGGAGCTGATCGAGCTGCGTGCGTGCGCGCCGGATGGCCGGTCCGAGCAGCCCTACGTACTGGCTGTAGATGCTGCGATATACCGTTAGCGCATCGGAAAGCGTCAGCTCACAGAGGCTGGGATCGACGAGCAGCTCTTCGCGCAGGGCACCATCTTTGCCGACAATGCGGCGCTCGGGCGGACTCAGCATGGCTTCGCAGGTCGGCAGGATCGTAGTGGTGAAGACCTCGCGGGTCTGCGTCATGGTCGGCGGTGGGCGATGGCCGGTGGTGGTTGCCCAAAACAGATAGCCACACACCGGACGTTGACGCAGCCATGGCACCAGGTCTGCGACGACCGCAACCAGTCCTTGCTGCGCCGCCGACATGGGGTCGGGATTGTGCTCTTGGTCTAGGACATAGGTCAGCTCGTGGTCATCGCTGAGCGCAAACCCTTGATAATCGGAGCGACGCGGGGCCGGGCGGACCTGTAGGAACGTTACGTGGCCGCTGTCCGACACTGCGTATTCGGCATAGATTGCGACGGCTGCTGGTTCTCCCGCTCCCAGCTCGGTGGAAACCAGCAGAGCAAGCTGTGCGGCACCGAGCGTCAGTGGGCCGACTTCATCGTGGGCGTGGCGGGACACCGTGACATCGGCCCACTCCGGGGCTGCCGCCTCACGTTCTTCGCAGCGCAGGTCGCCATGTTGGCTGCGGTAGAGCACGCCGAGTCGCGCCGCCGGTACTTGGCGCTGAATCAACACCGCAACTTTGGCTGAACCACCGAGCGCCATCCGGACCAAGTCGCTGTCGCCACTGCGGCGAACCGTTTCGATTTCGGCCAGGACTTCACTTGGGGCTGCACCCACGACGCTGACGAACAGACCGGCGGCACTGTGGCCGGCCAAGTCCTCGGTCAGTGCCGAGGAACGAACCACCAGTCGGGCGCTGGGATCCAGCGCGGTCACGCCCAGGCCCAGCAGTGCGCTCGCCAGCTCCTCTGGGCTCGGCAGCGGCTCGTTTGGGAGCAGAACCACCCCATCGGGCACGGCAATTCCGGCCCGCAGCGCACGCGCCAAGCGCTGGGCTTTCGGACCCGCTTCGGACAGCTCCGTACAGTCGCGGAGGGCGTGCATGGTCAGTCGGTTATTCTTCGTCGCTATCAGAGGCCGAGAGCCGCTGTAGGACCGCAATGTCTTCGAGAGTCGTCACGTCTCCAACCGCCTTGCCGGTGGTGGCAATTTCGCGGAGCAGCCGACGCATGATCTTGCCAGAGCGGGTTTTCGGTAGCGCGTCGGTGAAGCGGATGTCATCGGGGCGGGCAATCGCTCCGATTTCGCGGACCACTTGGTCTTTGAGCAGGGCGGCCGTTTCCGGGGTCTGGCTGTGACCGCTGCGCAGCGTCACGAACGCGACGATGGCCTGGCCTTTGAGTTCATCAGGTCGACCGACGACGGCAGCTTCGGCGACGTGGGGATGGCTGACGAGCGCGCTCTCGACCTCGGCGGTGCCGATGCGGTGGCCAGCGACGTTCAGAACGTCATCGACGCGACCCATGACCCACAGATAACCGTCTTCGTCGAAGCGAGCGCCGTCGCCAGTGAAGTAGACCGGGCGGCCGCCGACTTTGATATCGCCAAAGTAGGTCTTGCTGTAGCGATCGGGATCTCCCCATACCGTGCGGAGCTGTCCCGGCCAAGGCCTGGTGACCACCAAATAACCGCCTTCGTTTGGGCCGCAGCGGGTGCCGTCTTTGTGAACCACCTCGACCGCGATTCCGGGCAGCGGCTGGGTACAACTTCCGGGCTTGGCGACGGTGGCACCGGGAAGCGGTGAGACCATCATGCCGCCGGTTTCGGTCTGCCACCAGGTATCGACGATGGGGCAGCGGCCTCGGCCAATCTGCTCGTGATACCAGATCCAGGCGGCGGGATTGATGGGCTCGCCGACGGTGCCGAGCAGGCGCAGGGTGTTGAGCCGATAAGCTCGCGGGAACTGGTCGCCCCAGCGCATGAAGGCACGAATCGCCGTCGGCGCGGTGTAGAAGATGGTCACGCCCCACTTGTCGATGATTTCCCAGAAGCGGCCTTTGTGCGGAGCATCGGGCGCGCCCTCGTACATGACGACGCTGGCCCCGTGAATGAGCGGGCCGTAGACGATATAGGAGTGGCCGGTGACCCAGCCGACATCGGCGGTGCAGAAGTAGGTGTCCTCGTCGCGAAGGTCAAAGACGTACTTGGTGCTGAAAGCAACCTGGGTGGCGTAGCCGCCGGTCGAGTGCACCACGCCCTTGGGCTTGCCGGTGGTTCCCGAGGTGTACAGGATGAACAGCGGGTGCTCGGCAGAAACGATCGCGGGCTCGCAGTGACCGGACTCGGCTTTGACGAGATCGTTCCAGAAGTGATCGCGGCCCGGATGCATGGTGATGTCTTGGCCGGTGCGGCTGACCACCACGACGTGACGAATACCAGGGCAGTGCTTGAGCGCTTCGTCGACGTTGTGTTTTAGCGGGACGACCTTGCCGCGACGATAGCCACCGTCAGCCGTCAGCACGGCAATGGCACCAGCATCGTTGATGCGGTCGCGGATCGCCTCTGCCGAAAAGCCGCCGAAGATGACCGAGTGGGTGGCACCGATGCGGGCACAAGCGAGCACCGCGAACACCAGCTCGGGCACCATCGGCATGTAGATGATGACGCGGTCGCCGGTCTTGATGCCGAGCCGAAGCAGGGCAGCGGCAGCGCGACAGACCTCGCGGTGGAGCTCGAAATAGGTGATGACGCGCTGGTCACCGGGTTCGCCTTCCCAAATCAGCGCCGCTTTGTTGCGCCGGTGCGTGGTCAGGTGGCGATCGAGACAGCTCTCTGTGATGTTGAGCTGACCGTCGGCAAACCAGCGAACGAACGGATGCTGGCTTTGGTCCAGAGCCTGCGTCGGCGGCGTTCGCCAGACCAGTTGCTGGGCCTGTTTGAGCCAAAAGCCATCGGGGTCCGCGCTGGCTTCTTCACGCAGCGACCGCAAGCCTTCCTGATCGAGGTGGGCCTGCTCCACAAAAGTTCCCGACGGCGGAAACATTGTTTTTTCGGACAGGACGGAGTCGATGGTCTTCATCCGCTCACTGTATCGCAAGGTCACAGACCCCAAACAGCAACTCTTGTTATCCTCACATCGATGCTGGACCCAGGTACCTGGCTTGCACCGGTGAGCGCGCTCGATGGGCTGCGCCGCTGGCTACTGCGGGTACTAGGCGGCTTTGGGATTCAGCTTGTGCGTCGGCCCGAGCTACGGGTGGCGCTGCGAGGCAGTGTTGCGGTGCTGCTGGCTCTGGTGGGTTCGCTGACTCTGCCGCTGTGGATTCTGGCCGTGGGGCCGCTGGTGCTGGGTGTGCCGCATCTTTTGGCCGATGTGCGCTATCTGGTGGCACGGAAAGGACATCAGCGCTCGCGGCGATTGGTCATCGGAGTGGGGCTGCCGCTCCTCGTGTGTGGGCTTGGTGGCGGAATGCCAGCCGGTCTGTGCGCCATGCTGGGGGCGCTGCTGCTCGGCGAGGGCGACACCGTACGCAAGCTGATCGGAGTCCTTCTGGTGAGCACGATTGCCGCCACCGGACTGATTGGGCACAGCTTCTACGTTCACGAGCTGCTCCTGGCGCACTTGCACAATCCGATTGGTGTCGTGCTGTGGCTGTTATGGCGTCCACGACAAGAGCGGCTGCACCTGATTCCGCTGCTGCTCTACGTGGCGTGTGGGGTGCTGATTGGGCTTGGTGCGCTGCTGCCCCCAGCGTTTGCGCTGACGCTTGCTCCACAGTCTGCCGATTCGGCGCTCGACTTTATGCGCGACACGCTGGCCCCCGGTTTTTCGCAGACCTGGGGAACCCGGCTGCTGCTGCTCTACTGCTACGCGCAGATGGTCCATTACTCGGTGTGGCTTCAGCTTGTACCCGAGGAAGACCGCCACCGGCCAACGCCCCGTAGCTTTCGCGACAGCTTGCGAGCGCTCCGGGCCGATCTCTCGTTGTGGCTGCTGGTTCCAGCGCTCTTGATCATGCTCGGACTGCTGATCTGGGGCTTTGCCGACGTGTGGGCATCGCGCATCGCCTACTTCCGATTGGCCTTGTTCCACGGTTATTTGGAGCTGTGCGCGCTGTGTCTTTGGTTTGCCGCCGGTCGCAGGCCGCAGGGGCCGCGTCCATTGGTCGCTGGCAAGCATGGTCTGCTGCCGACGACCTCAGCGCGGTAAATGCGGCTTGGGCGCGGTTCGATGTTGTACGTGTGGGTTCGGGCGTATGCTGACCGCAGAAGGAGGCCGACATGAGTTGGAAACTCTCTGCGGTGGTTGCACTCGGTTGCGTCATGGTTTGCCAAGGTCCGGCGTGGGCGGACGGAGAAGCTGAAGCGCCCCCGAGTCCGGGTCAGGCGCGCAGACCTCCCAGCGCCGCCGAAGTTCCGGAGCGACTTGATGAAAAACCACGCTCCGTTCCGGCGAAGCTGCCCAGCCAAGCGCGGACGGCGAGCCCGAGCAAGGTCGGTTCTGACGGGGTGAAGACGATGCTGCCCGCCGACTATCGTCCTCACGGGGACGCAGGCGTTGCCAAGGAAACACCGGCGACTCCGGCGGCCAAGGTCACTCCGCCCCCGGCGACTGCGGCGACCCCACGCAAAGGCATTCCACTTGCACCGTCGGCAGCCCAGCTACGTCGTGAGATCGCGCTGCGAGATGGTGGACCACCTGCCCCACCGGTCGATGACAAGAGCACGGCCGAGCGGATGTCCGACAAAGCGACCAGCACGCCCAATCAGCGTCGCAACTGGCCCACTACGGTCACCAACACCGCTGGACCGACTTCTCCTGCCGGACCCGGTAGCGCCCAGGACCGCAAAGGCACCGTCATCGAAGCCACCGGTCCGCAGCAAGGGGTCATTCGCAACCGCTGGTAGCTTGTGCGACCCCCTCGCTACAATTGGCACAGACCGTTCTACAAGGAGCCTTGTCGATGAAGCCGCTGCGCCTGATCACCCTGCCGATTAGCCACTACTGCGAAAAGGTGCGCTGGGTGCTCGATCGCCAAGGTGTTCCGTATGTCGAGGAAGGCCACGCACCGCTGCTCCACGCGTTTTTCACGATGCCGCTGACCGGCGGGAAGTCGCGCACGGTGCCGATCTTGGTCGATGAAAATGTCTCGCCGCGACGGGTGCTGTCGGACTCGACCGACTGCCTGCGCTACCTGGCGGACCACTATGGCGCGAGCTGGCTCTATGCTCCGCCCGAGGCGGCCGAGCTGGAGGACGAGCTCGACCGCAAGCTGGGTCCGAGCACGCGGCGCTTTGCCTACTTTCACATCCTGCCCGATCCGAAGACGGCGGCGATTTTGACCGAGCACACCCCAGCCTGGGAAGCTGCGGTCGCGAGGCCGCTGTTTCCGCTGATCCGACGGGTGATGAAAAAGGGGATGCGCATCGATGCCACCGGGGCCGAGCTGTCGCTACAGCTTCTGCGCGAGCAAATGGCCAAGCTCAGTGACCGACTGGCCGACGGTCGCAAGTACCTGTGTGGCGATGCGCTATCGGTGGCCGACATCAGCTTGGCCACGCTGTCGGCACCCATTTTGTTTCCACCCGGTTACGCCAAGATTTCGATGCCGCCAGTCGAGTCGTTGCCCGAGCCGCTCCGGCTGGAAGTTGCGCGCCAGCGGGCGACGGCGGCGGGTCGGCTGGTGTTGCGGCTCTACGCCGAGGAACGGACTAAAAGGCACCCGTAAGCGCGAGTCCTTGGGTCGTGCTGGTACGAATCGGCGTGAGCTGTAGCCCGACCAGCGGGGACGGAAGCTTGCGGTTGCTCAAGATCGCGGCCGTCATCATCACGACGCCACCGAGCTGTCCCATGCCATCGATGAGGGACCAGTTGAGCGACCAGATCGGCTCGCGCACGATCAGGCTGCTGATAAACGGACCGAGGACCGGAATCAGCAGCACTCCTCCGGCATTTCGTCCGGTCGCGCTATCGCGGGCAAACGAGTCGACCTGATTTTCTTCGAGCAGAATCGATCCCCCGATGATGGCACCGGTATAACCCAGCGCGAACAGCACCGACCCACCAGCGAGCAGGCCTTGGTTGCGACGGCGAATCGTTGAAACCTCCAGTGTCCGGCTGTGATCGACGAGCGCCGACATGAGCTGCTGCATCTGGAACTGCAAGTCGGCTCCGACCACTTGCACAGGCGGCGCACCGTACGGCTGCATTTGGCCGGGCTGCATTTGGCCGGGCTGCATTTGGCCGGGCTGCATCTGCATTGGTTCGGGGGCTGCGGTGGGCAGTGGTTGCGTAGCTTGCGTCGGGGGCTGGACCGGCTGCGCCGCCGCGAGAGAAGCAGAGCCCATGAGCAGGACCGACAGCCAGCACCTCGAGGCCCAGGATACAGATCGAGGAGCGGAACAGGGATCGCCGGATCGATTCGTGATCATGCGCGGCAACATAGCACTGGACCTGTGTCTGAACACCAGCGCTCCAAGCGACTTGACCGGCAAGTGGGAACGGACGCTTGGCGACCGATTGGACTTGGGAGAGAAGTCAAAACGGGTGGCCGGCGACCGGTTGGACTTGGGAGAGAAGTCAAAACGGGTGGCCGGCGACCGATGGGACTTGGGAGAGAAGTCAAAACGGGTGGTATGCGACCGATGGGACTTGGGAGAGAAGTCAAAACGGATGGTAGGCGACCGGTTGGACTTGGGGATGAAGTCGCAGCGATTAGAACGGCTTGCCGCCGATTTGGAAGAACGTCGACCAGGCGGGGGCAGGGGTCGGTGTGACCTCCAGGGTGGGGGCGAGATCGTAGAACGGATCGGGGTAGAAGTAGCGCTGATTGAGCACGTTGTAGAAGTTCAGGCTGGCCCACAGTCGGTTCTTGAAGAAGTGGGCGCGCACTCCCAAGTTCAGGATCGCTTGCGGCGGGAGCTTGTCGAACGTCAGGTCCGAGAAGTTGGCGATGGTGCTGCCGTCCGCCAAAGACAGCGTGCGGACGCGGTTGGGATCGTCGTAGGAGCCGACCACTTGCAGCGTACCGTTTTGTTCCAGCCAACCGGGAATCACCGACAGCACCCAGCCCAAGTTGAAGCTGTGCTGCGGCATGCTGCGCAGGACGCCTCGGTCGTTGGTGCTGACGTGTAGGAAGGTGTAGTTGGCCGACAGCGTGTGGTCGCCGATATACAGACGCGCTGCCGACTCGACCGAGTGGATGGCGCGATGCGAGTCCGAGCCATCTCCGGTGGCCACGCCGTTAATGTCGGTCCGGCGGTTGGTGTAGCTACCGTTCGAGATGACGATCAGGCCGCGCAGGTCGGTAAAGGCATAGTCGACACGGAGCTGGAGTGCGCGGATCGGGCCGATGTTACGTAGCAGCTTGGCGTTCCACTCGCCCTGGAAGGCCTGGCTGGTCTCGTTCGAGAGCTGATGGCTGCCACCAAACTGCACGGCGGTACCGTTCGAGTCGGTGTTGTTGAACACCGGTGGACGGAAGCCGGAGGCGTAGTTGGCCTTGAGGTGCATGTCGCGGTAGAAGTTCCAGACCAGCGACGCGCTGCCGAGGATGACGCCATTGCCGCCGAGGTTGCCTTTGATGTACTGCGCCTGGCCGAAGCCTCCCTGGAGACGGACTCCGGCGTCGAGCGTCAGGCTCTGCACCGGACGGAAGGTGTCCGAGATGTACAGTGCGGTCACCAGACGGTTCGTCGCAAACAGGAACGGCACCGGACACTGCGGCTTGAACACCGGCGTGGTCATGCCCGGCTTTTCGAGCGGACAGCTAATCGGGAGGTCTTTCGGTTCCGACAGTGGGAAGTGGACGGTTGGCTCGGGCACCCACTCGTAGAACAAGTCGCCGCCCCATAACAGACGGTTGCGGAGGGGCAGGGTGGCATCGCCATCGACGGTCAAGCCCACGCGATAGGAACGAATGTCGGTGTTAAAGGTCGTGCCGCTCGGATTTCTGGACGAGCCGGGCAGGAGCACCGCGTCGAGGTCGCGCACAAACTCCACCGCGTAGCTCTTCACGTCGAGTCCCAGCCGATCCTTGAGGAAGCGGCCTTTGTACTGAAGTGTGACGTAGCGATCGAACGACTGGAGGTGGTTGCGAATCGGCTCGCCAGCGGGGCCACCCGTGGCAGTATCCCAGCGGCCACTCGTCGGGCTGTTGGCAAACGACAGCGAGGTGTTCATCAGCGCAAACGGCATCGAGTAGGCCAGCGTCACCGGGCCATACGAAATTTTGCCGTCGACGTTGACGATGAACGAGCGCTCTGGGTTGGTGTCGGCAAAGACCGAGTAGACATGCGGACCGACGGGCGATGGGGCCGAGTTGCGGGACACCGTCGCAAGCTGGTTAAACCGGGGACCGATGTAGGTCTCGTAACTGAGGTGCTGAACGATGCTGAGCTTGGGACCGCGCTTGAAGCGGAAGCTTTTGCCAAACAGCACATAAGCGCGGAAGTCCTGCGGAGAACCGGGACCGTCGCCGTAGCCAGCACTCGCCTCCATTCCGTTGATGTCGTCGGCGTCTTTGCTGATCAAGTTGACGATGCCGAGGAACGAGTTGGCACCCCACAGCACACCGCCTGGTCCCGTCACCACTTCGATGCTCTTGATGGTCTCTAGCGGCAGCGAGCGGTTGTAGGTACCGACGTTGGTCACCGGCTCGAACATCGAGACGCCGTCGCGAAGCAAAAGCGCTGCTTGGGCGGTCCCGCGCACCATCGGCATGGACAGCAAGCTGCCGCCGTTCGAGGTCTGAAGCCAGCCGGGGATGTTGTCGAGAACCTGGGTGATGTTGCGATAACCACGCGCTTGGATCTCATCGGCCCGAACAACAGTAACGATCGACGGTGCTTCCTGAACCGTGGTGACTTGCTTGGCGGCCGAGAGCACACGGTCGGCAATATCGATGTCGGTGGTCGGGCTCTTATCGCCTTCGGCCTTGGCGGTGTTTTCGGCGGCAGGTTCGGGATCGGGCAGCAGCACGTCGTACGTCGGATCGAGCGCCGAGGCATTGCGTCGGGCCGGCAGCGGCACGTCCTGGGCGAGCACCCACGACGGCAGGCCCAGGCAAAACACGCTGACGAGGAGTGACTTTTTCACAGCAGTCCTCCCGTCCGGGGCGAAAGCGAGTACGCCATTCCGAACATCACTCGTCCTGAGGCATTGCGCGGGTTGTCGGCGAACAGTCCACCGCCACCCGTCACCGAAAACCGCAGCTTGTCGGTGGGGAGCAGATAGATCGATCCGAGCGCAGTGGCGGTCGAAGAAACCGACTCACCGGTGACCGGAATCGTGCCGACGCCCTCGATCCCCAGCCCAATCACGCGATGCAGACGAACGGTGATGGCACCGCCCCAGGTCAGCTCATGGCCGACCGCAAATCGGAGTGGCGGGCTGCCGGCCTGTGCGGTGGTTGGATTCGGTTCGTACAGCTCACTGCCTTGGCGGACCACGGCCCCGAAGCTGCCCAGGATGTGCAGTCGCGACAAGAGCACTCCGAGCAGCAGCTTGGGCCGGAAGGTGAAGTTCTTTTCGCCAAAAAACGAGTTCGAGTCGCCGATCGGTGCCGTGACTTCGAGGAGAGTTCCGATCTCGAAGTATTTTCCGCCGTAAAAGCGGGCCTTGATGGCAAAGCGCGGATCGCGCACCCCGACGTTGCTGATCGAGACGTTCTGCCGAGGCTGTCCCGCATAGACACCGGTCGCCATGGTCGTGCCCATACCAGTTGGCGTGGTCGGCAGCACCGTGACCGTAGGTTCACCGACGGCGTTTTGGTCGTAGTAGTTGACCCCAACCGGCACCATCGCCGACAGCGATAGAAAGTCCCACAACCCCAGGTAGAAGCCGAGATCGAGCGTGACCTGATTTTCAATGATCGAAAACGGCGCTTCTTGGCGCCCCAGGTTGACATCGTTCATCGTCAGCTTGAGCGGCTTACCCGCCCAGCCGAGGTTGGCCGTCATCCCAAACTCGAACTGCTGCGGCGTCTGGGCGCGGTCGACGACTTGCAGCCCGTAGGCATCCATCGCAGGTGGCGTCATCACCACATCGAAGCTGCGATCCGCCCGAGCCGTACACAAACCGCTGGCCGTGGCACCGAGCGCACAGGCGAGCGCGAGCGCGTGGTGCCTCATTGCAACCTCTCATCGAGCTGGGTGAGTACCGATGCCGAACCGACGATCGCGGTAAAGTTTGCCGGAAGGCCGATCCCGTTTGTGTTGGCGAGCATCACAAACTTGATGGCACCGCGACCCGCCGAGGAATCCGGCAGTCGTCGACCCAGAATCACCGGGTAGAAGATGCCTCCGGCCGCTTTGGGATCGTCGGGTTCGATGCGGATCTGGATCTCGACGAGATCCTTCATGTTTGATGGCACCGCAAAGGTGATGCCCGAGTAGTTTTGTGATGGCAGGTCGGGCGCAGCGGTGCCGGCACCGGTTTGATACAGGAGCGTCCCGAAGAGCACGCCCGACAGCGGCTTGGTGTACTGCTTGGGGTTGCCGACGTAGAAGAAGGGATGACCACTGCCGCCATCGCTATCTCGGTAGGCCTTGCAGCGGTCGAATCGCTTCCCGGACTCGGTATCATCCTCGGCAATGATCGGGGTGATGGCCTGGAGCTGACCGCTTCGCCGTGGCTCATTCGCGTTGTCGGGGTTGTGCTGTACCAAAACCAGCATCGTCGTCGCGGCGCGTCCTTTGGTGACCAGCATCGGGTCAGCACTCGTCGCCGGGAACGGCGTCAGTTTCGACACCACCTTGCCCGCTTGGAGCAGTAGCTGATCGCGGGCCGTGAGAGTCGTGTCCGAGTTTTGTTCATCGTTCGTGGTGCGCTGCGCTTTTTGGGTGTAGATCTGCGCGCCACAGATGCTCGGTGAGAGCTGACCCTTGTTGCCGCAGCCACCGTCGTCGCGATCCAGGCCGCGAATGGCACAGGGCTCGCTCGGGTCCACGACCGGCAAGACCTGGAAACCAGTAAACTTGTTTGGGTTCGTCTCTGCCCCGACGTTGGCGATGATGCGCTCGGGATTGGGATTGCCGGCGTAATAGGCATACATCTCGATGTGGTGCGCGGGGAATGGCAGCGTCGGAACGACTGGTGCAGGGGTACAGCCAGCCGGAACGCCGACTGCAACGCACGGCAGCGGGGGCAGCGGCCAGGCAATCGACATCGCGACCACCGAGCCGGTGAAGGTATCGCAGCTGCCCGCCAAAGTCGGCAGTAGTGCGAACAAAAAGGACAGCTTCCGCGACGAGGCTAACACATTAGAAGCGTATCGAGCGGGCTTTGAATCTGTCAATCAATTCATCTTATTCGTCAGCATCTTCGTCGCCGTCGTCAGCAACTCCGCCCTCGACCGCGAAAAGTGCCCACTCACGCTTGCCACCCGATAGCTGGGTGCCACAGTACTGACACGTCACCGCATCCGATCCCGCCAGCGGACCACCACACTCCGAGCAGTCGAGCGAGGACAGCCCGTTGCGGCTCTTGGCGTTCGCAGATCGACCGAGCGCAAAGACATGGGTGAAAGTCTGCGGCTCTTTACCGTCCACCGACGCACTCCACATGATTTCGACGTAGGCGTAGTCTTGCTCGCCACCGGTGAGAACCGATTCCAGCTCGGCGCTGCCAACGGCCACCTGGGAAAGCTGGGCCGATCCTAGCTCTAGCTCGGCCGCCTCGCTGGGAGTGCTCGGCGGGCTAACACAGAAGCGCTTGAGCTTGTCGTGCTTCTTTGTGGCCTTGGCTTCGATCCATTTCCAGAAGATGACCGATGCGCGATCTTCGATTTCCTGACGACTCACCGAGGCATCGCGTTCGCGTAGCTCGCTCAGGCCAGAGAGTTCGCCAACTGCCGGCTCGGCACGCCACTCTTCCGGCTGAGTGATTTCGGCCAATACCCAGTCGTGTTCCCCCGAGTTTACGAGCGCTTTACAGTACTCGCACTTGACCACTTCCCCGAGTGGCAGATCGGCACCACAGCTTGGACACTTGCCTTCCAGCGCGGGAATTCCCTTCTTGCTGTGCTTGCCGCGCCGCCTTACGAACGACCACACCTCGTGATACTGGCTAAGCTCTGCTTTCTTGGTTTGCGCGAGCGCTTCACTGGGCGACAGCGTCACCGCTACATCGCGATCACGGGCTTCCCCAACGATCTTGACGTGAACCGTATCCCACTGCTGATCGGCCACCGCTGCGAGCAGATCCGCGGACACCACGCGCCAGTCCGCCATCATGTTGCGCAGTCCTTGGGCTCGCAGAAGCTCTAGTTGGGTCGAAAAGCGGACGTAGACACCATCGGAAATGACCCGGCGTGCCGGACCCATGTTGCCTGACAGCCAGGCCTCGTTGACCTTGGCGACGACGGTCTTGGTGCGGGACAGGAACGACATCGGCTCGAACTCGGGATCATGCTTGCGTAGCTCCGCAAGTCCGGCCTGGGCGAGCGATTCATCGACGGCGATCTTGGCCCGTTCAGGCTTCTTGTTGCGACTTGCCAGCCAGATGAGCAGCAAGATGACCAAGATGATGACGATCGGGATGATCCAGCCGCTGCCCGAGGACGAGCCGCTGCCGGTGTAGACCACGGTCGTCGAGCTTCCCGAGGACGGATAGGACGAACCGTAGGAGCGTGTGGAAGACGACGAAGGGTAGCTCCGGGAACTACTCGAGGACGAGCTTGGTGAAGAGTAGGACCGGCTCGAGCTGGAGCTAGAACCGGAGTAGCTTCGCGAGCCACTCGACGAGCTTCGCGAGGAGGATCGATAACTCTGCCCGCCGCCGGGACGAGCAGCCGCCCGATCGAAAGCGAACCAGAAGACCAGAAGCACAGACAACAGCCAGACCGCACAGCGTCGCAGCATGAGTAGCATCCTAGCCTGTCAGGTCGATCTCGTCACGGGCGAGCGATCAACTCGGTCACATCCGTGGAACGAAAGTGAAGACCCGGCGACTGCCGCAACCGGGTCGCCTACACATGATGTACTGGCTGGGGAGTAGAGAGCGAAGAAGGGGACTACTCGGACAACTTGAACTGGTTGCCGTTTTGGACGATGCCTTCGCGCTGGCAGACGTAGATGAGGTACTGCCGTGCGGCGTTGTCGAGCTTGCGATACGCGTCGCCAACCAGCTTCAGGTCTTTGTTTCGGCAAGCGGCAGCGCCGATGATTCGCCAAGCGCGGTTCGCACTGACCTTGGCCACCGAGCGAGCGAGGCTGATCGCCTTGGCGTAGTCGCCGTTCACAAACTCGGACTGTGCCTCGGTCAGAACCTGCTCGGGATCGGCACCGGATGGCGGTGCTTCGACCTTGTCGGCCTTCTCGGGCTTGTCGGCCTTCTCGGGCTTGTCGGCCTTCTCGGGCTTGTCGGCCTTCTCGGGC
>CALLYL010000197.1 GCA_937859535.1 uncultured Myxococcales bacterium | reverse complement strand
AGCGGGCCAGCACCATCTTGGGAATCTTCTTCAGCGTCAGATTCGGCCAGCGCTCGGACGACTTGGCCGCCGTTACGCCGTGGAAGGCTGCACAGCACACGAGCAGGCTTTGGTCGCTGCCAACCTCGTCGGAGAGTGCTTGCAACTGTTCCGCAGAGAGGTTCTGCGTGGTCACATAGATGAAGTCCCGTTCGCTGGAGTGGCCGTGCTGCCACCATTGCACTTCTGATGGTACGTAATTGAATCCCTCCAGCTTGCAAAGCGCTTCTGCAAGGTGGTTCGCGTTGTATTCCGGATTGATGACCGGATTGCCCCAGCGGTCGTTAACAATCAAGCTGGGAGCCAAGCTGTAGTAGCGAAAACCGCCACCGCCTTGCCAGCCAACGCTCTCTGAAATACCGCCACTGTCTTCGCCGTCGATTACCTTTTTTAGGCGCGGGATGATGTGCGTATGACAATGCTCACCGAGTTCGACCATGATCCAGCGTCGGCCCATTTTGTGTGCGACCGCGCCAGTAGTACCTGAACCTGCGAAAGAATCGAGTACTAAATCACCCGGCTGAGTCGCCACATGCAAAACAGTTTGAAGCAGCCTTTCTGGCTTTGGCGTTGAAAAAACGTCATGCCCGTAAAGAGCCATCATCTCCTTTGCGGCGTCTTGGTTGTGTCCAGCCAAGGTGTGCTTCCAGAGTGACATCGGCATCATTCCCTGATTGATCTCAGAGAAGAAGTTCTTCAGTGCAGGGACGCTATTGGTTCCTTTAGTGCCCCACCATATCCGGCCCTCACGCGCGTTTTTCTCGTGTACTTCGCGCGACATTGCCCATACGCGGGTGCGTTTCGGCAAGACTTCTTCGCCTGTATTTGGTTGGCGGATTGGGTAGTACAGGTTAGGACGTTCGTCAGCACTGTAGCGACACGTATAGTCCATCGCCTTCCAAGGGCCGCGAGGATCGTTGTCTGGATTTTTGTATCGCCCAGATTGATCTTCTGTCAGAGGGAGAAGATTTCTCCGAAAGCTCGCGCTCTTTCGGTAAACGAGAATGTGATCGTGGACATATCCAAAATCCTTGGTGTCGGGAGGTGGGGAATACCTCTTCTCCCAGGCGATGTCACAAAGAAAATTGCTGCGCCCAAAGATCTCATCACAAATGACCTTGAGATAGTGAGCTTCATTGTCATCAATGGTGATCCAGAGCGAAGCCTCGTCTGACATCAGCCGACGAATGATCTCCAGCCGGTCTCGTATGAGACCTAGCCAAATCGAATGCTCCAATCCGTCGTCGTAGTGAGTGAATGCACTGCCGGTATTGTACGGCGGGTCGATGAAGACGCACTTCACCTGCCCTGAATACTCCTGCTCCAATGCCTTGAGAGCAAGCAGGTTGTCCCCGAAGATCAGTCGGTTATCGAAAATGTCGTTGTCAGAGAATCGGTGTGTAGCGTGGAATGACCTGTTCGGGTCTTCCAGCAGGATGCGCGGCTCCAGCTTCGGCCGCTTTTCCTTGCCAATCCAGGTGAGTTCGAGTTTTTGTTTGCTCATAGCGGGGCTCTTATAGTTGTGGCGCACGACTCGACAGGTAGTCGAGGAGGCGCTTGCGCGGATACGCGTCCGCTGCAGTCTGAATATTGCGCAATGGGGCAATCGCAGGATCGGCGGCCAGAGCGAAGTGTGTTTCCATCAGGTCGGCTAAGAACGCCGCGACATTGCCTTGGTTGCGGAAGTAAGCCAGCGGCCCTTCGAAGGTCAGGCGCTGTTGCCCTAGGTTGAAGGTTTGCTGCCGGAGTTGGTCGAGCGTGTCTGGTTGGCTGAGTAGCGCAGAAATGGCGGCGGCGTCGACAACCGCCGCTGCGCCGATGCGGTTCCGCAAGCGCTTTATCATCACTGCCGTGATGGCGTGAATGCCGTGGCGGTAGATCAGGCGTTCCTGGCTGCGCGCGTGAGCTCGCGCCTCGTAGTCCACCACAAGGGTGCGGATGGCACGGTGGCACAGGACGGCGTTGACCAGCGTTGCGCCCGGCAGCGTGATGGTTAACAGCGCTTGGTACTCGGCGGAATCAGGGTTGGCAAGCCGAGCCGGTTCGCTCTTGAGCCACACGGCGTATCGCGGGTCGTGCTGCTGAGAGGCCATTGCCCGCAGTGCCTCGTCGAGCGTGATGGCCGTCGCGCCAGTCGCAAGGGCCTCGGGGCGATAGTGGTAATCGAATCCGAGGTGGGCGATTTCCTGCCGCAGCCGCTCCTGGTTTTCGTCGAGCGAAGCGAAGTTGGCTGTTTGGACTGGGTTCTGATGGTTGCGGGCCTTGGTTACCCTCTTCCCGAATGGCCCGTCTGCCGGAGCCTTGATCAGGGTGAGCATCACTTTTGCGTCGTCGATGCTCCTGCCCGGATGCTGGAGCACGAACTCGGCGGCCGATGCCACCGTCTGCGCGCCATTGATGATGGACAGGCCGCGCACCTTGAACTTTTTGGCTCCATTCTTGGTGGCCTTCGGCTCGATCAGGTCGCAGACGGCCGTGACGCCATTATTGAGATAGAAGAAGTCACCTGGCGCGTCGTTCAAGGTGGTCTTGATGGCCTTGTTGACATCTGACTTGCTGCTGCCAAGGAAATACCGGATGTTCCTTTCGTACAGGGCCTTGCCGTGCGTCTGGTGAAGCGCCACCAAGTCGCCCAGCCGTACGACTCCGTAATAGGTACTTCGTGGGTTGTCGATCTTTTCGTGCTTCTGCAAAGCGATATCCGTGTGCACGGGTTGGTAAGACTGTTCTGCGAGCAGGTCGCGGGCGATCTCGGTCGCCGTGTAATACATCACCTGCTTGTGTAGCCGTTCCTCATCCAGATCTTCATCGTCGAGTAGGGCCTGCAAGGCATCGCTGGCAGTCTTAGAAACGCCATCGCCGGTGTAGGGCACAACCAGCTCGATGTGGCAGCACGAGTCGAGTGCGCTCTCGATGTCAGCCTTGCGGTTTTGCACATTCGCGTTGAAGGCGCTGAAGTCCTGCTTGAGCAGCAGGCGAATGCCCTCGCAAAAGGGAAGCGCATCTTCCTGTTTGAACTGCTCCGACTCCTTCAGCTTTGTCTGCAACAGATACAGCGTTTCCGATGGCGCGTCGTAGTGGATCGCGTCGATACCCTTGTCGTTGAAGTCGTCAACAACCGATGCAGCCGCCGCCTGCGGCGTGATGTCGAGCAGCTTGTGCAGCACAAAAGCGCTGAAGGCGCGTGAAAGCTGCTTCGCTGCCTCATCGGAGGGTTTGGCGTTGCCAAGCAAAGGCGGTAAGAACGGAACGAAGCGATCGGCGAGCACCTTCTTCAAGATGGTCATGTACTGAGATTCGAGCGCCGGCATGTCAATGGTACTTCCCAGATCGGTTTTCGAATGCGGGCTTCGAACCTTCAAGTACGGTCACTACGGCGGCGTTGAGCCCCGTGTTTTCGATCGCCCCCGAGTCATAGTCAATGGTGGAGTCCGATGCTCGATCGAACCTCGCACGGATGATCTGCTCGGCATCACACACAACCGCCAAGTTGGGGTTGTGTGTGACCATGATGATCTGCCGCTGCTTCTTGGCTTCCGACAGAACGGGCACAAGCAGGCGGAACACCGTCTCGTTATCAAGGTTCTCTTCCGGCTGGTCTAGGATGATGGGTGTCTTTCCGTTGTCCACCAGCAAGTAGAAGATCAGCAACAGTGCACCACGCTGCCCGGGGGAGAGTTGCTCGATCTGCGTGTCTTGAAACAGCAAGGAGTATCGCGGCTCAAGGAAATTCACCCCGAAGATCAGGTCATACACTGCCGCTGCGGACTGTCCTTTTTTCACCAAGTTGAAGATGCCAGCAGGCGACCCGGAAGCTCTGGCGGCTTCCAAGACTTTCTCGTGCAAGGTGTCAACGAAGGCCAACGCTCCGTCTCTGGTGTTCAGGTCATGGCTGTCGAACAGCTTTCGGATTGTCGAAAGAGCCTCGTCCTGCCCACGAAATTCACCCCAGGTCTGCTTTATTAAGGCGAACAACTGATCTGCAATGGCATCTGCAGATGCCGCAAGTGTTGCTTGGAACTGCAGCCTGTAGTCTTCCCGTATAAGGCCGTTCTTCTGGATCAAGTCCTGTACAGGCTTGAACAGTTCAGCACGCGCCCTTCGCTGGGCATCGAGGGTGTCAAATACCTCACCCGACAGCTGCAAACGCTTCGCTTCCAACTCCTTCAGCTGGTCAGGCAGCGCCTTGATCTGCTCGACACGGGTTTCCAATCCAACCTTGGACTCTGGCTCGGTGGGGGATCCGATCAGTTCATCCCGCTTCCTGTTCCAGTCGGCAAGCTGACGCTGGTAGGACTCAAACTGTTGCTGAGGCGCGTTCAGCTTCGCGATGAAACTCTGCTGTGTCTCCGTGTAGGTCTTCAGGCTTTCTGCCATTTGCTCGGACTCGGTCTTCAACTCGCCCTGCTTCGTCGTGAGTTCAGCGAATCTCCCGTCGAGAGTACTTGTCTTGATGTCGATGGTTGCAAGATCGGACCAAGCAAATCCAAGCAGCTTGAGGTCATCGGCCAATGTATTCTGTGCATGGTCAAAGGCCCGCTGGAGCAACCTTAACTGCTCACGAATATTTGCTATCGCCTTTTGTTGCTTGGCTAGTTCGGTGGACTCGCCAGCGATCTCTAGCGTGCGCTTTTTTCCGGTTTCTATCTGCTGACTAGCGGCTGCCAAGCCATCCGCAGCCTGCTTTTGCTCGGGGCTCAACGCTTCTGCGGGGGCAGCAACCTCTATTGGCTTTAGCTTTTCGTGTTCTTCAATCTGCTTGCCCTTCAGCAAAAGCAAGTCGGTGAGCTTCTTCAGCTCTATGGGCTGAAGCTGCTCCTCTATCCGCACGATCGATGCGTTGGCCGAGGCCAGTTCCTTGCGGTACTCACTCAATCGATTCCTGAGCGACTGCTCCTGCTGCTCCGTCAGTTGATCAAAGTCGAGTGCGCCCAACCTCATGTCTTTACTCGCGTGAGAGAAGATCACTGACCGCAGTTCCTTCTCGAAAGCATCCGACTTCCCGGACACGTGCTCGTTGCAAAGCTCCTCGAAGTAGTGCTGTGGGATGTAGCGAACAAGCTCTGCCTTCTCTTCGGATGGGAGCTCGTTTAGAGGTCGGGCTTCGGTACTCTCGTCGCACCAGGTCAGCGTCCCAGTGAAGTGTCGTGCCGGTTCCCCGGTCTTCCCCAGAAAGCGATCTCGTCTGAGAAAGCTGAAGTGTTTTGACTGTTTGGAGTTGCCAAGCGTTGCGATGACATCCGCTAACGCGCT
>CALLYL010000196.1 GCA_937859535.1 uncultured Myxococcales bacterium | reverse complement strand
TCTGCAGTAACGGCTGCGTGTTTCTGAGCGCCTGGGATTTTGATGGAACCATTCTAAAAGGCGATGCGAGCGAGGGATTGATTGAGAATAGCAAAACCATTTATCCGGGTCTTTCCCAAAAATCCATTGAAGCTGGATATTCCAACATTTACACCAAGCACGATTTTCAAAAATTCTGGAAAGAATATGAAGAGATGGACAAAATCCAAGGCCACATCCCGGCTTACACGTATTTGGCAAAAATCTTGAAAGGTTCGCACTCTGAAGAAGTGAAGAAATTTGCTGCCAACTACTATGCCCATGTGCTCATGCCCTATTATTTTAGGTCATCCTTCGAGGTCTTCCAACAATTGCGCCAAAACGGCATCACTCCGTACATTATTTCAGCGGCTCCTCATGTCTTTGTCAGCTCCGCTGGGCCGACTCTCTCGATTGACGAAAACCATATCTTTGGCATCGAGGTTGCATTGTCCCCAGATGGCACTCTGACCGATCGCGTCGTAGAGCCCATTCCATATGCAGAAGGCAAAGCCAAACGGCTCGCGATGATCGTTCATCAAGAACAAGCGCGTAGCAAAAAACCCGTCTACGTACTAGCGGCTTTTGGCAACAGTTATCATACCGATTCCAACTTCCTACAGTGGACGCTGTCTCAGAAATTTCCGGCGGGAAAGCCGGTTGTGGTGATGATCAACGGCGGCATCGCGCCTCGGGAACATAGCGGAAAGTTCACCGAAGTAACGCAGACCACCGTGCTTGGGAACTAGCGGAACAAGCGCAGCGCTGGCGACCGAAACATCGGTCCTGTGCGATGGCACGCTGCTGTGGGGACGCTACTTGTTCACACTCTGTCGCAGCTCCTTGACCTCGTCCAAGATGCCGGACAACTTTTCCTCTAGTGAGGCAAGGCGCTCCGTCGACGAGTTTGGTGCCGTCTGATTCGCTCGCTCGCGGTCTGCCAAGGTCAGCTTGTTTTCATCGCTGGCCTCTTGGATTCCGTTCACGATGACACCGACAAACAGATTCATGATGATCATCGTGCCAAGCAGAATAAACGTCACAAAGAAAAGGGGAGCCCATAGTGGCTCGGCATGGGAGAGCGCCCCGGTCATGGGAAGGTTCGAGGCATGCTCTGCCGATCCGAGCATCTGCGTGTACATGAGCTCCACCCAACCCTCCAGCGTGATCACCGAAAACAGGGTCAGCGCAGCGCGGAGCAGCGAGCCAAAGTGACCCGGATCATTTTTCCCAAACAGAGTCACTCCCAGCACGGAATACACAAAGAAGTGGAGGAACAGAAGGAGTCCTACGTACGAGACTCTCGGCAGGCTGTTCATCAGTGCTGAAACGATCAAGCGCAGCTCGGGCAGAATCGTGATCATCCGCAGCGCTCGCAGCATCCGTCCGAGTCGCAGAACCGGTGCAGTGGCGACCATGCCCGGGATGACACACAGTACGACCACCACAAAGTCGAAGATGTGCCACGGGTCATAGAAAAAGCGCCAGGGCCGAGGCCAGTGCGCCAGCAACTTGAGACCGATCTCAATCACAAACAGAGCGGTGATAAGAGTCCGGATCCGGACCAACTGAGGAGTCAGTTCATCAACAGCCGGATCGACCTCAATGGCGACGGCAATGGAGCTGATCACAATCAGGATCAAGACCAAGTATTGGAACGTCTTTGATTCCACCAATTGCTTGATGCGGACAATCATCAGTTGCTCCTCCTTCTCGTTCCCGCCGCTGTGATCATGACGGCCCCCCTATCAGATCACCGTGTACGGTGACACGATCGGAGTCGTGTATGCAACCCTGACGCCAAGACGCGACGAGCTTGATGCCCATCGCGTGATAGCATGCGGAACGATGACCGAAGAGGGTGGCACGACTCCGCCGGCTGGCAAGGAATCCAATCCGACGCGTGGGACGGTGAAGGCGGCAATTATGTCAGGCTGGGCGACGCTGAATGCTCGCTTTGCGCGGCTTTTGCAGACGATCGGGCTGGTGTGGCGGAGCTCGCCTGCGCTGACGCTGTGGCTGTCGATGCTGACGCTGGTTGGGGTGGCGCTGCCACTGGCGGTGGCGTACGTCGGCAAAGCGCTGGTCGACGCAGTGGTGGCCCATCAGCAGCCACTGGCGATGCGGCTGGTCGGGCTGGAACTCGGATTGATGGTGCTGACCTCGCTCCAGTTTCGGTTGCTGGGACTTCTGCGAATGCTGCTCGGAGCGCGCCTGTCGGTTGACATCAACCTGCAAATCCTGACCAAGGCGGTCTCGCTCGACCTGCAGCACTTTGAAGACCCAAAGTTTTACGACCAACTCACCCGCGCCCGCCGAGAAGCCTCGTCCCGTCCGCTCGGGATGGTCGGAGATGTGCTGCTGCTCATGCAGGGCGTGCTGACGCTGGTTGGCTACGTGGGTCTACTTTGGACATTTAGTCCGCTCGCGGTGTTGGTGCTGCTGGTGGCGGCGCTCCCGGCGGCGGCAGGAGAGCTGCGGTTTTCACGGGCGGCGTTTCGGCTGCGGAACTTCCGGGCCCCCGAGACAAGGCGGCTCAACTACATCGAGTACATCCTCGCCAACGACGAACACGCGAAGGAGGTG
>CALLYL010000195.1 GCA_937859535.1 uncultured Myxococcales bacterium | reverse complement strand
GTCGCCAGAGGGCCTGACGCAGCTGGACACGCAGCCGGGAGCGCGACCTGTAACTCCTTTCTACCGTGCACCCGAGCTCGGGATGGACTTGCTTCACAGTGACGACGATTCGAAGGACGCAAGACACAGCCCCGCGCTGGATGCGTATGCGCTTGGCGTTGTCGGTTGGGAGCTTCTGACGGGACAGCGCCCGAATAGACTGCAACCGTCCGATGCGCTAGGCCAACTGCGTGCGCTCCGGCCAGATAGTCCGCCAGAGCTGACCTCGCTGGTTGCTGCCTTGGTTTCCCTATCGCCTCACGCTCGCCCAAATTTGGATCAGGTGGCGAACGTTTGCACAGTCCTTGCGTCCAGGGTGGCATTGGGACGCTCTGCCGCGCACACGCGATTACCATTGGTGTTCAGAAAGATCGCCCAGACTTTGCGCGGCGCGCATCTCTCCGTTCAGATGACCGCTGTGGTTTTGACGTCTTTGGCCTGTGTCCTTTTTTGGGGGATGCGTCGCTTTTCCATGCCGCTGCCACTGCTGCGGCCGTCCGTCCCGGACGTGGCGAAGAGAAGCGATCTCCCACTTCTGGTCATTGCTCAGCCAACCCTTGGAATCGTCAACGATGAAGAGATCGCCAGTGCCCTGGGCCCACGCCAGGCCGTCGTCCGGCGCGTCGACATTGCCCCAATGCAGCAGCTGGGTTCCAAGCTGGAACTGCCAGACTGGCCCCAGCTGGCAGAACGACAGACAGAGCTGGTTCGGACTCTCGTGATGCCAGCGCTGCGCACGGCTCCGACACCACGCATCGCTTACTTCGGCATGGCTCCAGTCCCCCTGGGGATTCACCTCGGCGCTCTGTTGAGTGGTCTGGTTCCTGTTTCCGTTTATCAGCGCAGCCACCGAAATGGGAGTTGGAAGTGGCCGGACGATGAGCGAACCCAAGACGTCGTGCGCAAGGGACTTCCGCAGGTTGCGCGACAGGATGTTGGTTCTGTTGTTTTGCGAGTCTCCTCGTCCGTGCCCATCGATCCAAACTTGACCCGCGAAGTCGTGACCAATCCCCTGGCGGAGATCGATCTCACCCTGCGCGTTCCTTCTCCGGACGCACTTCGCTCAGAGACGGATGTGATAGAAGTCGCAGCGGCCGTTCAGCAGACGCTGGATGAGATCGCGAAATACCTTCCGCACGCAACGGTCGTGCATCTGTTCGCGGCGGTTCCCGGTGCCCTTGCTTTGCGCATCGGCATGGCGATAAACCCCAACATCCACCCGCCGATCCAGACCTATCACTTCGATCGGAACCTCAGCCCCCGCTACCGTCCCGCCCTGCTTCTGAACGCCGGGCACAACAGCCCCCGCAATGGAGAAGAGTCCATGCCTAGCAATGCCGCAACCCTCATCGAACGCCGTTTGGAAACCTTTGTGGACTGGCTGAAACCGGACCCAGCAACCGAAACGGCGATGGCCAAACAGGCACACGAAATCCGGGACAAAATTCGGGCACAAGCGGCTGCGGACAAGCTCACCGTGCGCTCGACGCCGGGTGCAGGTTCTTTTGCCAAGAACACGGGACTGCGTCGCCATGTGACTGGCGGTTCATCGGTCGATGGGCAGGACGTCGACATTCCCTTTGTCCTAGCGCCCATGACGGAACCGGAGCAGCGAATCAGTCGACTGCTGGATCGATTTCAGAGCTATGCCGATCGCGCTTACCCGCAAACTCCGCCGAATAAAAGCCGCACCAAGAGCTCGATCAAGATCGTGTTTGAGGGCTCCAAGCTGTCGTTCGATCTGGTGCCCATGATCCAGGCCGTCGAGTACGGTGAGGACTATCAGTGGCTGCTGCGCGGTGATGGCACAAAGCGCCTGACCTCCGTCGACCGACACAACACGTTCATCAAGAAGCGTACGAACGACAGCAACCAACGTCCGGGGCGCGTGAAGTTCAACGAATGTGTGCGATTGCTCAAGTGGTGGCGCGAGTTCCGCATGGCCAATGACCGTCGTTCGATCCCGGGCATGCCGAGCATTCTGCTGGAGATGCTGGCGGCGTACGCCTTCGATCAGAAGGGCGTCCAGGCTACCTACAGCGAGACGTTACTCTCCTGGTTTGAGTTCCTCAACGGAACGGTATCCCAGCGCAAGCGAATCGGCTTCAACGACTACCCACCCCCGCGCGGCCGTCGGCATGCCGAGAAAACGCCCTGGATGGTGATCGAGCCCGTCGACCCAGAAAACAACCTGACGCACGACTGGATCGATCAACACATCGACGAGTTAGCTGGCTGGTTGCAACGCGGGCGCGATGACATGCAGCGCGCGATCGATCTAGATCGCAAGAGCAATCCCCAAGAGTCTCTGCACCATCTCGTCCGCATCTTCGGTACACCGTTCAAGCATCACTGCGGCGACTGATAGCCAGACGTCCATCTGTGTTGGAGCCGCACCATGGATCCTGTTCATCTCGATAAATCTTCAGTATCTGAACTGGATCCCGATGGGTGGCAACAGGTACGGACGCTATGGGTCGGTGCGATCTGCTCCGTCGATGAAGTGATCCTTCGCTCGACGGGCCAGCTTGCGGTGCTGAAACACATGCACGCGGAGCATCGACAAGATCCTGGCATTGCGGCGCGGTGCGTCAATGAAGGGTTGATCCTCCGTCACCTGCAAGCTGGCTGCATCACTCCTGGGATTCCGAAGTTGCTGGCCATGGGGATGCTGCCCAGCGGTTGTCCGGCGTTGCTGCTAGAGCGGCTGGGAGAATCTTTGGCCGAATCAATCGGCCCAGTGAATGCTCCCCGCGAGGTAAAAGAACGGGCCATCGCGTTCCTGCTGCATGTCGGCAGCCAAGTCGCGCAAGCCCTGGCTCATGTTCACGCGCTGGGTGTGGTGCATCGCGATCTCCGTCCAGACAACATTCTGTTTTCTTCACCAGATCAGCAAGCGGCCTCCCCCTGTTTCCGGGACGCCTATGTGATCGATTTTGGGCTCGCCAAAGTTTCTCGGCCAGATGTCTTCCTGCCGGTCTCGACCGGGGACGAAGACATCCTGGGCACAGATCTGTATATGGCTCCGGAACAGTGGGAATCCGCGAAGCACGTCACGGGGGCCGCAGACGTCTACTCGCTGGGAGTCGTTCTCTATCAGCTCGCCAGCGGTCATCCACCATTCATGGATGACCGACGCCAGGTGCTGATGTACCAGCACTTGGTCACCCCGCCCGCTGCACTCCCAGATGAACTGCCGCCAGAGCTGTCGCACCTCATTCTCTCGATGTTGGCCAAGCGTCCATTCGATCGTCCCAGCACTCAGGAATGCAGCCAACGCTTCGCTGCATTGCAAGAGTCCGTGTCTCGCTCATTCTTTCCGCCCACCCGTTGATCGGTTCGCGTCCTCCCAATGCAAGGGGATCACATCGATACCCCACTACGGGAGGATTCATGGACAAGAACAAGACGCGTTGGATCGGAATTGTGTGTGCGGGTCTGTTTGCGATCGCTGGCTGCGGAGCAGCGGATCCAGGACGTACACCTGGCGGTGGATCGGGAGGTGGCGGCGGAGATGGAGGTACGGTCACCGGCTGCGCACTTGGCTGTGATCGCGGCTTCTTGTGCCAAGGAAGTACTTGCGTTCTCGACTCGACCGGTCGATGGGTGGTGCGAATTACCTCAGGTACCGTTTCGATGCGCAATGCCAGCGGTTCCTATTGGGATGCAGATTTCTCCGCGCCAGAACCCAAGGTCTGTCTGACCATCAATGGCAGTCGGGTCTGCACGCGAACCATCCAAGACACCTACTCCCCGGTCTGGAACACAGACTTTCAGGCCACGACAGCCATCGCGCTGCAAGCCGGCGTGAACATCGAATACATCGACGTTGATGCTGCGATCGACGATCCGATCTGCTCCGGCATGCTGTCGGTCAAGTCCTCGGACTTTGCCAGCGGAACTTGGGGATTCACATGTCAGGGCGGACTCGGCCAGGTCAGCGCCCAGCTCATCGCGCAGTAGGGCGGCCCTGGCAACGCCGAGGCTGACTGCGCAGCCTACGATTCAGACAGCCGCAATCGAACATCCCGCAGCCAGTCCAGTACGGGAGCCAGCGCAGATGCATGATCCGCATGCTGCTCTAGGAATTCCTCGTGGGTCGGAGCTTGGCCCCGATCAGACATTCGCAGGTATTCAAGTAGGGCAGCGTCCACGCGGGTGGCGCTCTGCCGCCTCACTTGCGGTCGATCCGGCAGGAGCTTGCCGCGCAGGGTCGCCAGTCCCCGTTTGATCAGACTGGCCGCGGCCTGTTCGGATTCGTCCAAACGCTCGGCAATCTCGGCCAGGCTGCGTTCTTCCAATAGTCGCCAGAACAGCACGTCACGCTGTCGCGGTGGGAGCCGTGCGATGACCGCCACGACTTCGCGGTACCCTTGCCGACTGGACACAATCTGGCTCAGGCGCGGGGACGACACGGTCGGTTCATCATCGAGAACGGTCGTCCTGGCATCAGCGCGCATGTTGGCTCGACCGTGACGCTGCGTCTGTGCGATGGCGGTATGAAGAATCGACGTCAACCAAGCTCGTAGCTCTGGGCGAGATTCCCCCCGAAAATCGCCGACGAAGCGCAGCGCCAAGACGCACGCTTCCTGCACCACATCGGATGGTCTGCGCCCCGCTGGCTGGCTCGCACCGAGATTTCGACGCACCCGCGCCAGTAACCAAGGACGCCAGCGCTGTAGCAGCATCCCCAGCGCTTCGACATCCCGCTGTTTGACGCGGTCGCACAGCGCCAGCTCCACGTCGTCGGTCACTTCACTCAGTACGGGGCTGCTCACGCCAGAGGAAGACTGCATGTCCTCAGTCTCTATCACACCTCTCGTCGCGTCAGTATCCCGAGACTATCGAACATCTGATTTTTCGAATCCCGCACCGGAAAGCCATCCATCACCCCTCGCGCTTGGTAGGGAATGCTTGGATGACGCGACGCAGTTCCGTTATCGTGTCCTGAATGAACGTACGGTCGCCCTTCAAGCAGAAGGACAGAGCATTCCCTTCATCGCCGCGTAGCACTCCTGTCAACTCTGTCCGCCCGGCCTGATCTTGTTCCAGCCGAAGCGTAAGAGCTTCCTCGTCCGCTTGAAATGACTCCACGCTAGCTGCGTCAGCGCAGGTCCCTTCAAGAACACCCAGAAGTTTGTTCAGATCGTAGGTGCTCAGGGTTGCATCAATCCGACCTTGAAAAGCTCCAAGGTCCGCATGGATAGAAGCGCGCAGCCAGCAAGCATCCATCGGGTCCAGTGGGCGCTCATACAAGTATCCAAGAATGCTGATCGAGATGGTGCGCCCGAACTCGCCGCGCAGAGTGATGTTGTTCATCGTCGTCTCTATTTTGGGATGACAGTTATCACATCCCCTTTGTCATTGGTAATGACCTTGACTCCCTCGAAGAGATGTTCTGCGGAGCCCGGTTGATTTCCCGGAGCCCGCTTTCCATGCGCGATCGAGTTCTCCACAACACGAGGGGTGAATCCGCGACTCTGCATCTGATCAAGTGCATGACCCGTGTACCGTCTTCCGTCAATCGTCGTTGGAGTGTTGGTACCGCGCGGAACCTCCATGGGGGCACCTCGGCGGCCCACGGGAACACTCGGAGACTTTTCGACAGCCTCAGCTGCATTCAAGACATGCTTGCTTCTCTGTGAAGACCTGAGCGCATCCTCCGCAGCATCCAGCGTCCGCTCCCCTTTGACCGCACTCCCAATAATCACTCCCGTCGCCATGTTCACCGGGACATCGAGGAGCGCACCACCACCGGCCTCCGCCAAATCGTCGAGCTTCTTCTCCTTGGGCTTGGTCCACCAATCTTCGGCGCTCTTCAGCAGACTCGCTGCTTTTTCGGTGGTCGATTCCCACGCATTCCGAGCGGCGACTTTGGCTTTGGCTGGATCGCTCAGCGCTTCAATGGAAGTCCGTGCGGCATTCTGCGCACTCTCTGTAGCACGCTGCGCTACGGTTCCAAGCTCGGCTGGTTTGGTCAGTACTCGTTTGAGGGACGCTGCGGATTTCCGATACTCTTCTGCGCGGTCCGCGACTCCCAGCGCACCGTGATATCCTGCTCTCCGTCCGTCTGAAAGTGCCCCATTGTGCTCTGTATCTAGAATGACCGGGCAGTGACGATTCCCTTTCGCTCCATCGCGTAAACAGACTCGTCCACTCTGCGGTTCACGGAACACCGGACTCCCAATCGGAATCTCTTCCCGTTCTGTTCGCACGGTCTTGCCCGTCTTCTTGTCCTTCACGGGTCTCTCGACAACACAAGCATTCCCTTCGCGATGTCCGACTGGTGACACCTGCGCAGTTCCTTCGCTCAGGATGCAGCGTTCATCGAGTTCTCCACGTACAAAGCCGAGTCCTCCTTGGGTCCGAAACATGTGCTCTGCTTCTTCCGGACTGAGCGATGGGCGTGGCTTCACCTGGGGCGCTGTCATGGAGTCAGATGGACGTGGATCGCTCGTCGGCATCAGCTCTCGCGAGGGCGGATTCACGGAGACACAGCTCGATGCCTCTGCATCCACACAGACACGTCGATTCACCGGATCAGGATAGAGCTTGTCACCGATGCGATAGCGCTTTCCTTGAAAATCGCAGTGCTTCCCATCCTCGGCCAGAGTCCCCAGCGTTGCGATTGGTTTTCCGTCGGAATCGAACAGCACACAGGTCTCCCGAATCGGAGCAGGGAGTTCACGAAGCATCTCTACAATCCACTCCGCTGCATCGCGCAGAATTTCGAGCGCCAGACTTTCTGGGTACGGATATCCTTTCCCAACCGAAAAATCGAGCGGCCCGCGCAGCATCACCGCGAGCGGTGCAACATCACCAAATCCGACGCTGACCGCGAGAGCAAAGTCCATATACTGACGAGGCCGAGTCACCACTCCGAAGCTAAGCACTGCGCCAAGGGAAAGAGGATTTGCCGGATCAGCAGCACCAGGAAACTCCTGGTCAGAGTTCACATAGGACAGCTTTGGGAGTCCGCGAATCGCTCCTTCTGCAAACACTTTGACTTCAGGAAGGAAAGGCAGATGGAGCCCCGTTCGAGCGCCAAGCTCGACGGTAGCGAACCGACCTCCCCAATCGAACAGAAGCCCGGTTTGGAGTCCGACTTCCGCAAGACCAACCGGCTTGTTCAGTGAAATGCGCAGTGCCGCAAGATTGCTTAGGAGTCCAAGCTGATTGGCACCGTCGAACTTCCACAAGCGCACTTCCTGCTCGTAGCTGGCGACCAGCGCTGGCTGTTGATGAGGGTTGCTCCGCCATGGCCAAAGTACGCCTTTCACAGAGAATCGGAGTGGTCCTTGCTGCCAGGTCGGGACATCGCTCGAAAGCGGACTCCACACCGAAGTCTGGGAATGGACGCCAAACTCAAGCCGGGACAGAAGAGAAAAGGAGAGCCCGTAAGGAGTCACAACGGCCAAGCCGCGCTGCGGTGTGCTCGACGAAAAGACGAGGTCTGCGTGCGCCTGAAAGGCCATCTCATCGATCCGAGTACAGACCAGCGGCCCGCCATCACAGAGACCCCCGAAGCCAGGTACCCAAGGACGGTGCGGCAAAACCGATGGCTCTTGCGCCGACGCTGAATCCAGCAGAAACAACACGATTGCGGAGAGAAGAAGCGATAGCAAGCGCATCTGAGCGCGGCCATCTTGCAGAGCGCACGGCGGCAAGTCGAGCATGTCGAACGCATCAAGCAAACGGCGCGCCACGGTGTGCCAGATCTGACATCCACCATCTCGTCAGTCGGAAAGGCACTGAGCAATAGCTGCCCACAATCCGCCGCTGCGTGTCCGGTATACCGGACATCGTCCGGTGGACCGGATCTTCGACACCGAAATCGTTCGTCTCAGCCGGGCTGCTGCTTGGTTGCCGTCTTGCCGCGAACCCCTGCCCGCACCGCCATCACCGCCCGCCGCGTCCGTTCCCGCACCGCTGGGTCAACCGCCGCGGTCGACTGCCTGTCCAACGACGCCAACATCAGTCGAGCCTGCCCAGCCATGCGCTCCATCTCCGCAAGCAGGGTGCGGAGCTGCTCTACGGTCGCCTTGGATGCGTCATCTTGGATCGCCACAGATGTATTTTATATTGCATAACTGAAACCTAGCGATGTAGTTCTTGTCGCACAGAGACTATGATGGATTTCCGATGGTAGACCAAATCATCCGCAGTGCGTTTCGAGGAGAAGTACAGGCTCGCGGAGTGAAACCGCTGGGCTTATTACTCTAGAAATGATTGTAAGCCCGACAACATCATGCTGGTGCCTGATCATGACTCGGAGATTCCGGGTCGTGAGCGGGTCAAGCTGCTCGACTTCGGCATCGCCAAGGTCGCACAGGCCGACGAAGGCCCAGGACAAGCACAGCCGAAGACGTCGACGGATGTGGTCATGGGCACGCCGCGCTATATGGCCCCCGAGCAGTGCAAAGGCGGGGTTCAGATCGACGAAAAGGCCGACGTCTATTCACTCGGCGTGATGCTGTACGAGATGATCGCGGGACGGCCACCGTTCGTTGGTGGATCGGGTGAAGTGCTGGCAATGCACATCTACGAGCCGCCGCAGCCGCTCAAAGAGCTAGCGCCGCACGTTCCCGAGGAGATCGCCAGCCTGGTTCACCTGCTTCTAGCGAAGAAACGCGAAGAGCGGCCGAACATGAAACAGGTGATGACGCGGCTGGAAGAGCTCGGCCAGCGTCACCCGACGTCGATGCTCCCGGCGATCTCGATGGCAGCGCTGATGCCTCCATCGATGACGCCACCGGGCACCAACCCGAACCAGACGCCAACGGCCGGAACCTCGGCATCTTCGACGCTGGGACTGTCGGCGGGACAATCGACTCCAAACGGACGATCGCCCAAGATGCTCCTGCTCGGACTGCTCGGGGGGGGCACAGCGCTCCTCGGCGTGCTCGCGTTTTTGCTGGTTCGTCCGCAGCCGCAACAGCCCGTGGTAGTCCAGCCGGTGAAGCCGAGCATCGTCGACATGGCACCGCCGCCGCAGCCGCCACCGACCAAACCCAAGCAGATTCACTGGTCGCTGACCTCGACGCCGGCTGGAGCGCAGGTGATTCGTGTCTCCGACGGGCAAATCCTCGGTGGCACGCCGATGGAACTGGATCAAGCCGCCAGCGACGGAAACTGTGAGGTCAAGCTCAAGTTGCCGGGCTTTACGGAAAAGGTGCTCAAGCTCAGTCTATCCGAGAGCGAAACCCGCAAAGAGACGCTGGACAAAGCCCCCTCCGTTCGATTCGGCACCAAAAACCGACTCGGCGTGGGCACTGGGACGGGTGTAGGCAAAACCAATTCGACGCCAACCAAGGGCAATGATGAACAACCTCGCATCGTGGACTAGACGTCTTGCACTCGGTGCTTTGTTAGTTACCGGTGCCCCGCTCGCTGCACAGGCGCAAAGCGATGCTTCGGCTTTGTCGCAGAGCCCGGCCCCGAAGAAAAAAGATGACGGCTGCTTGCGCGACAACGTCTGCCGCACCGCCTATCAAAAGGCCTTGGCTCTGTACGACGAGGGTCGCTACGAGGAAGCGCTGACTGGTTTCCAAGGTGCCTACGCTCGCCGACAAATGCCGTGGCTGCTGCTCAATATCGGTCGTACGGTGCAGCGTCTCGGTCGTCCCAAAGAAGCGATCGGTTACTACGAACGCTACAAAAAGGCCGACCCAAACATCGACCCCGAGACGGAGCGCCGCGTCAACAAGTACATCGAGCAAGCCCAAGCGCTGCTTGAGCAGACGCCGACGCAGCCCGACTTGGTGCAGAATCCGACGACGGCCCCACCGCAGAATCCGACGGGAACGCCCAACGGAACCCTGCCCAATAACCCACCACAGCCGCTGAATCTAACGCCACCGCAGCCGCCCGCCGAGACGCAGCCCTTGGCGACGCCGATTTATAAGAAGTGGTGGTTTTGGACAGTCATCGGAGTGGTGGTGGTCGGTGGTGTCGTGGGGACCGCTGTTGGGGTCACCGCAGCCAAGAAAGAACCATTACCTGCGCCGCCGGAACCCTTTCAGGCCGGCGACACGGTCCTTAATCCGCAGT
>CALLYL010000194.1 GCA_937859535.1 uncultured Myxococcales bacterium | reverse complement strand
GAGAGTCTAGGGCAAACTACCGAGAGCCGATTCGCTCTCGTCGGTGATGGGTTTTTTCGTGGCTGGGAAGCGGGGCGCGCATCGCGCCATCAGCGCGCCGGAACACTCTTGAAAAAATCGACGATTAACTGTGAAGCGGAGAAATCTTGCGTGCTGGGGCCGATGCGATCGGTCGACAGGTACTGATTTCCGCCCGGCCAGGTATGTCCCATTCCCAACACCCGCAGCCGTGACACTGTGACTCCATCACGGCAGCCAGTGTAGGAATCGCGGGGATGCTTGCCGACCATGGTGGTGGTGGCTGTCGCACTACAACCGAAGCGTCCGACCCAGCCGGCTTGAGTCGCCGTTCCCACGATCGTTTCATCAACGGACACATACGCGCCGCTGTTCATCTGATCGGCTGCGCACTGCCCCAGCCCACCAGCATACGGCCAGCATGGATCAGCATCGCCATGGATGTGCAGGATCGGAGTGGCCCGACTTGGATTACATGCGACCGCCCCCGCAAATAGGTTGGCCCCGCTGACTGGCGCGATCGCCGCAATGCGATCTGGGACTTCGCAGGCGAGCCGATGGCTCATTGCAGCTCCATTCGAAAATCCCGTTAGATATACGCGCCGCGTGTCATAGGGCACGATTGCCGCGATCTCAGCCAATAGCGCACGAAAGTATCCGACGTCATCCACGCCGTCTTTGCACGCATGCTCACACCGCAGATCCCGCGTGCCACCACCGCCGGAATTCCAGGTGCGACTCGCCGCCGTTGCCGCACTGATGCGGGTTCCATCCGGATAGACCAGCAAGAATCCTTCGCGCTCCGCCACTTGCGACAGACAGTTCGCATTGCCCGCATCCCCACCCTGACAGGTCAGTGAGTTGTATCCCTCTTTGCTGCCCGCCGCGCCGTGCATTGCGATGATCAGCGGCAGGCTTTTTGAGCCATCGAACGTTGGCGGCAACCGCAGCAGAAAATCGCGGTCGTCATATCCCTGTACCGTGCATGCATATTCGCCAGGCGCGGTTGGTCGACTCTGGCGACAGTCGATTCCCGCAACGTGGCGACAGCTCGCTCCAAAGGGCAGTACAGCTACCATCAGCGCCGAAATACGTAGGCCGCTGCGCGTCATTTTTGAACCTCCTCCAGGCCATTGACTCAGAAGCGCCGGACATGATCAGCTCATGGCCATCATCAGATCAATAAGAGTCTTTTGGTATGCCTGTTTTGTGGATACCACCGGCGGTCGCTATAGCTGAATCAGGTTGATGATCTGCAACAGTATCCACAGTGGTGGCACAACATGAAGTGCCCACTTGCGGACGAACTCCGTGCGAGCGGTGTCATTGCGGTCGATAAAGTGCATCAGCAGCATCGTGGTTACAACGGTCAGGAGCAGACAGGAATAGTTGCCGATCATGAAGCGGTCGGCGAAGGTCAGGTACGCTACCGGAGGGATCGCCGATGTCATTGTCAGGTGATAGATGACCGTACCGAGCAGCGATGATGTCGACAGGCTGAGTCGCTGGTTGAACTTGTCGGAGCTCATCAGCAGACTGATCAGTCCACACATCGTCATGATGATGGCCGGCATCAGTCCCTTTACCAAGGACGCCAGTAGGGGCCGACGAATCTCGACGCTGGCGACGTAGTGGGAATAGGTCTGATCGAAGATCGAATAGTAGTGCGGCTCAACGTGGGTCTGGATGCCTGGTGACAATTCCCAGCCGGCGACCTGAAGGTCCGATGCAATCAAGCTGCGCGTCGTTTCTGCAACATAGACCAGCGAGTTGGCGTCTCGGTTGCTGTCTTCGATCACCAGACCGAGTTGATGGCGATCGAACGGATAGCGTCGCAGATCCATGCCAACCGATAGCGCAGCCTGGATGCGAAAGGCCTTGTAGTCGGGAAGCTGTTCCTGAAGCTGCTGGAAGGTGATACGACCGTTGGCCAGCTCAAACGGCTCGGGATCACAGGGCCGATTGCAGCGCATCGTCAAGTAGAAGTCCATCGTGTAGGTTCCGGTGCTGGTGTCCAATCGACCGACGTTCAGCAGCAGGATGCCAACGTGAACACGCAGTGGTGGACTCTTGGCAATGGGAGTCGCCGGTTCGGCCCGTGCCTCTACCGGGACAGGGGGGAGAGTCTCAGTCGAGGCGGGCGGCTTGACTGCCGGGTCAGACGCAGCATCAGGGTTTTCGGCGCGGATCGGGTTACCCAGGATGGCAAACAACGCAAACAGAATCAGGCTACGAAGCGCAGAACGGATCGTCATGCGCGATATTTTACTGCGGGCGGTCGCACTCCGGTGAGCCTACCTACCTTCCGACGCTGCAGTGCGCCACACCATCGCAGCCAGCCATTTCCGATCCACGCTGCTTGGTTGATGCAGACGATCAAACATCACAGGAGTTTCCCGCCGACTTCCCGCGTATCATGAAAGAGCAATTTCTCGACGGCAAAGTTCAGATGGATAGTCCACATCGGATGCTCCTTCCCATCGAGAAACCTGAGAGGGACTTCCCTGCTACCGGGTGAGGAAGTTAGGGAAGCGTTCGTGATTTTCTCGATGGGAACGGGAGTGACTTACTTGTGCAAACTGCCCGTTACGGGTCGTCAGCGCCTGGCGATCCGCCGAGGTTGGTGCTGGCGCGCCAAGAGGTGGAAAGGTTCGGTGAAGGGTTGCTGTTTGGCTGGACCGGCACCAGCGAGCGTCCACCACCATCTGCTGACGTCGGCCATGGAAGAGCATCGTCATAAGTGAAGCTCATGATCGTATCGCCGAATGGATCCACGAGCGTGAGTGTCTCGCCGCTATTGGAAAGACTGGAGCTCGGTCCATATTGTCCGGCCACCACCACGCCCGGATACTTGAGCGCCAACCGTGCCGAGTTCTTCGCGATCACGACGAAGCCTCCTGCGGGGATCGTCGCTCCGGGTGGGAACGTGAAGTCGACCCCTCCACTCAACCGCAGATTGTAAAGATTGACCGGCACAGAGCCAGTGTTCTTAAGCTCGATGAACTCGAACTCATCGCCGTCTACGGGAGTGCTGGAAGCCGGAGGCGTAAAGGCCGGCGGGTGGTACATGATTTCCGTGATCAACAGCGGTGGTGCAGTACCGGTGCGGAAGGTGGCCTCCGTAAGAGGACTCCACTCACCGCCAATGCTCAAGACACGGGCTTTCACGGTCGTCACCGACATAATCGGTATCGGGCCGGTGTACGTCGTGCCCTGGGCGGCACCGCCGGGAAGACGAGGATCGAGACCGTTCGTCGTGTAGTAGACGGTGCCTCCGGCTGCATTTGGATTGCTGATCACGAGGTTGTATCCCGGAGCCACCATGCCGCCGAACTGACCGAAAGACGGTGCCTGCGTGGCAGGAAAGAGTCCCTGCGCTTTTAAGTAGCCGGTGACCGGTCCTGCGGGCAGATAGGAGACGGCCTGGTCGTTCGTGAATCCGTCGAGGAGAACCTTGCGACGGCTCGGAGCGTTGGTTGTGGACACGATCGTCGTTCCGCTGAGCGTGACCGTCCACCGGTTCGAGTCGCCGACGCCATTGACCCAGTTCGGAACACGCGTTGCATTGAAGCCCGCGATAAACGGAGCGC
>CALLYL010000193.1 GCA_937859535.1 uncultured Myxococcales bacterium | reverse complement strand
TACACTCTTTCCCTACGACGCTCTTCCGATTAGAGCAGTTCGTCGGGATGTTCGGCGGCCGCAAAGCGGCCCGTAAGCATCGCCGCAGCGACGGGAGGACGAAGTTCGACAGGGCACATATTGACGAAGGTTTCGACGGAAACAATCTCGCCACTATGGCACAGGTCTCTCGCCTCTCGCAAAAGCTCGGCCAATGCAGGATTGCTAATAGCAGCCAGTGTGTCGTCGCTGAGCTTGTCCCAAAGTTCGGTATGATCTGCGAGCAATCCGAGCAAATTCCGCAGGCCCGCGTCGAGCATGATGGTCACATCCGGGCTCTCGGACCGTTCTGAGCGAAGTGGCACTGGTCGGGCTGGGACCGCTGAGGTGCTGCCTCGATATACTGTTGCTGCCGCCGTCGGAGCTTCGCTACGACGCATCTGCACTGAATCGAGCCGTTCCGGGGATGGATTCGTTGCCGCCGATGGGGCCGGTGCTTGTTCAATCTGCCGCCACAGAATCTTCGGATCGACGGCCAACGCCGAGGCCAGCCTGCCGACGTACAGCTCACGCAATGTCTCGTTACGCAGGGACGCCAGAAGTGGCGAGATGCGAGCGATGACTTTGGCACGGCCGGAGAGGCTATCCGGCTCGGCGGTGGTCAGCACTTCATCAATCACATAGTCGATGGCTGGCTGCGCCTTGGCCACGCAGCGCTCGAGTGCTGCCACATCACGATTCGCGAGTGTGTCAGGATCTTCACCGTCGGGCAGCCGTGCCACCCGCACGTCAATGTCACGCTGGGACAGCGCCGCCACGTCCGCAAGCTGGGTCGCCGTCAGCATCAACAGCGAGATATCTTTCAGTGTTGCCGCTCGACCAGCGCGATCGCCATCCAGCATCAGCACGACATGTCCGTCTTCTCCGAGAAGCCTCGCCAGAAGTCGTACTTGGGTTTCCGTGAGTGCCGTGCCCATCGGTGCCAGCGTGTTGGCAAAGCCGTGCTGGTGCAGTGACAACACATCGAAGTTTCCTTCGACTAGGATCACCTGTCGACGCTGGCGAATCGCATCGCGGCCTACGTGAAGACCGTACAGGTTTTGACCTTTGCGATAGAGCGGCGTCTCCGGCGAGTTGATGTACTTGGCACCCTCGTTCGGTCGTGGAGTCTCCGTCGGTAAGACTCGCCCGCTAAACGCGATCACATCACACTCGGTCTGCTTGCCAGCACTCGGAAGCAGCAGCGGGCACAGCAGTCGGTCGCGAAAGCGATCGTAATGGGTCTGATTCGTCGGTGGAGCGCCCTTCGGCAGCGCAGCCGTGCCTTCGCGCCGAATCAGCAAGCCGCCCAGCTCCGCCAGCTCGTGGGGCACGCCTCTCTGCCGGAGCACTTGCAGCAAGCCGTCCCAGCCATCTGGTGCATAACCGAGTCGGAAACTCGTGCGGATGTCGTCCGAGATGCCTCGACTGGCGACGTAACGTAGCGCCCGTTCGTTACTCGCAAGTTGGGCCTGGTAATAGCGTGCTGCCAACGCATTGAGTTTGAGCAGTCGCAGCCGCTCGCTCTCTTGCTGGAGCCGCAGCGCCTTACGCTCAGGTCTCGCTTCCTCTTCGTCCTCGGGAATATCAATTCCGGCGCGAGAGGCCAGATCGCGAACAACCTCGGAAAACGACCGGCCTTCGCGTTCCATCAGAAAGCGGATGACGTCGCCCGATTTCTGGCAACCGAAGCAGTAGAAGAACTGCTTGGTCGCACTCACGTTGAAGCTCGGAGACTTCTCTTGATGGAAGGGACAGAGGCCGAGGTAGTTCACACCCGCACGGCGTAGCTGAACGTGTTCGCCAATGACGGCAACAATGTCCGTACGGTCGCGAATTTCAGCGACCTTGCTGTGAGGAATCAGGCCCAAGCTAGTGTGTATCCGAGGGGAACGCGGCTCGTCGGAAAGGCTGCCGCCAAGCCGCCGGAATTATGTTGCTTTTCGCTTACCCCGTCAATGATCTCGACAGAGATTGCCAGCCTTACGGTGGCGCGACTATTGTTAGCTTATGCACTCATTCGGGCGCTTGCTCGAGAAGTTCAACTGTCCGTGGACAAGGGCCGCATGCCGCGCTGGTTCCTGATCGTCAACGGAGTGGCATTGCTGGTGATGGGCGTGGGACTTTTGGTGCTGCGTCTGCGCGAGCGACCGCTCTACAAACACCTGCTTGGGCTGGTCTGGGCTGTATTGTGCTGCGCAGCCGGAATCGTGCTGCTGCTGATAGCCCAAGGCCACATCACTCAGCCGGGGGCTACACGGCCAGAACGGCCGCGCAACCTCCCGCCTGAATTCCCGCAAGGCCAGTGATGGCTCTGCCGGTTTTTACTCTCGGTGGGCTCGGTGGGACTCGAACCCACGACCAACGGCTTAAAAGGCCGCTGCTCTACCGGTTGAGCTACAAGCCCGAGAAGCGGGCAGTAAGTAGCACGCGTTTCCAGACATCGTCAACTCTCCGATAGCAAAATCGACCACTTGGGTCTGTGGTCGTCGAGAAATTTTCTTCGGACAGGTGCCCCGCACAGAAAAAAGTTCCGCCCTCTCGTCAAGGTAAGCGATCGGCATACATGGGCCAGGGAGCGGTGCGTTGCAGGTTGCGCACCGTCACCTCGGTGATGCAGACCAGCGTGACGATGTCGTGGAAATCACTGACGGAGCGCAGCGGGCTGGTCATGGTACAGAACTTGCGAGCGTTGTTCATCCCAACGCCTTTCATGCTGCGCGACGAAGCGCACGGAAGACTAGGACGGAGAATCACGGTGGGAATCACGCTCGAAACACTCATCGATGGCTGCCCGAGCTGGGGATATCTCGTCCTACTCATTGCTTCATTCGGAGGTGCGGTCTACGTCGCAGGGTGGGGTCTGAGACTGGTTGGCTCGTGGCTCGGGAAGAGCGCAGATAAGCCGTCTTCTTCGTAGCAAAACGGCTGGCCACATCTCCGGATTGTCGCCCAGAAGTGTCGCCTAGAAACGAAAATGCCCAGGACGGTGCCTGGGCTTTCTCGGGCTGTTCCCAACAGTTGTCGGGAGATGATGCCGCGTTAGCGGATCAGGGCGGGGTAGGTCAGGCTCATCGGATCGCCGCTGAACTCTGGGAACTTGGTGCTCTTGACGACCTTGACGACGCAGTCGTTCGGGCCAGAGGCCTCGGAAACCTTGCCGTTGCGGCCAATCACTAGCTTCACCGGTACGACGCCAGAAGCGCCTTCGGCCTTGCAGGAAGCAAAGTTCGCGCCCTTCAGGGTGCTCATGATGACACCACGATCGAGCGTCTCGGGGAGATCCTTCTTTTCGGTCGCTTTGGGCTTGCCGCCTGAGCCACTCGATGCCGTGTCAAGCAGCGAGTCGAGATCGTCCTTGGCCGCCTTGGGCTTTTCCGCCGCTTTCTTTGGCGGTGGTGGTGCCTCATCTGGAGCCTTGCCGGGCCCAGCCTTTTCTGGCGCGGCGGGCGTTTCTTTGGCGGAGGCTGTTGGCTTGCCCTTGTCAGATCCTTTGTCGCCTTTGCTGCTCTTGCTGCCCTTGCTTCCCGATGAGGAACTGTCTTTTACGGCAGGCTCGCTCTTGGTCGCAGTCTCGGTCTTGCCCGGAGTGGTGCCAGATGGCTTCGTCTCTGACGGCGCAGATGTGCCGACGGTGGTGCCCGGATCCGGCTTGGTGCCCGTCGCAGTCGTTCCTGCGGTACCCGAGGTATTCGTTCCAGCGGTAGGCCCCGTCGCTACTGTCTGCGGAGACGGCCCGGACAGGAACACCACCAAGAAGACGATCAGACCAACAATCGACACACCACCAACACCAACCAGTGCCCACACCCATTTCGGCACGCCTTCAGCCTGTGCCGTGGGAACAAGGACTGCTGGGGCTACCGGCGCAAACACCGGCGCCACATCACCACCCCCGAACAGGTCAGGAGCTTTGCTGACGTTTGCTCCCGACATCGGACCACCCAGGTGCTGAGCGGCCATGGCGCGGATGTCGATCAGGCCGGAAGCTTCCGACTGACCGCTGGCGTACCCAGCCTGCTTGGCAGGAGCACTGGAACCGCCACCGCCACCACCAGCGCCGCCACCGGCCAACGCCGAGAGGTTGTTCAGCGAGAACAGGACCGAGTTCTCGCTTCGGGCACCGGTCATACCGCCGCCAGCATCAGCGGGGGCATGCGAGGCAGAATACTGCTCGGCCTGCTGCTGTGCTTGGGCTGCTTGTTGTGCCTGGGCTGCTTGCTGGGCTTCGCGTTGAGCCTGTGCAGCCGCAATCGCTGCCCGGGCATCGCTGCCGTTCTCAGAGTAGAGAGTGGCAGCTGTCGGTGCAGCCGTCTTGACGGGCTCGCCCGCTGCTTGGCCAGATGCCATCAAGTCAGCACCAGGCGTTGCCGCAGGCTGGGCTGCCGATCGCTGCTGTTCGGCCGGATCGAGACGCTTGGTAGCCTGTTCGCTCGGCTTGCCGGCGAATAGCTCCTTGAAGTCGTCGATCGCGGAGAGCTTGAGCCAGTCCTCGAAGCCCTCCTTCCAGCCGTAGGTTTCGCTGTCGACCTGGCCAGCCTTGACCTTGCCGCGAACTTCTTCGGCGGTCATCGGTCCGACTTGTTCGCGATCGATTACAAGGTGCCAAACCGAATCACCCGCTGCAGGCGCTTCAGCCGGAGCAGGTGCTTCAGCCGGAGCGTCTCCGCCCGCCGGTGAGGATGCCGTGCCATCAGCGTTTTTGCCAACGACGATGACGTGGCCGCACTTCTTGCAGCGAATCTTGAACGCTTTGCCGCTGACCTTTTCGTCGGCAATCTGGTACTTGGTTGCGCAGTTGTCGCAGACGATTTTCATGTTGGAAAAATCCCCTCTTCGTACTCGAAGCGGTGACCAATGAAACCCAGCTTATACGAAGCGCGCTTTTCGCCGCAAGCGCGCTGTACCCTTGGGCACCCCCGAAAAACACGGCCAAAAAAAGTGGCCGAACCAGTTGACGGCGTTACGACCATTCCTACCTGAATGGGTTTTTGAGCATGATGGTTTCTGCTCGTCCCGGACCCACCGAGATCAGGCAGCAGTCAATTCCAAGCAACGTCTCGATGCGACGTACATAACGCTTAGCACTCGATGGAAGATCTTCGACCTCTCGTACATTTTTTAGTTCGGCGTCCCAGCCGTCGAGTTCTTCATAGATTGGCACCGCACGCAGGATGTCCTCGGGGTCGAGCGGTAGCTCATCGAGAACCTCATTTGTGCCACTGCCTCCAGCCTCTGCCGCTAGCTTGTAGCCGACGCAGACCTTGAGCTTTCGTTGGCCCGCCAGGACATCGAGCTTGGTCAGTGCCAGGCCGGCCATCCCGTTCAGCCGTACCGCGAGTCGTAGCGCCGCGATATCGAGCCAGCCGCAGCGCCGTGGTCGACCGGTGGTGGCACCAAACTCGGCACCGGCTTGGCGAAGCAGTTCGCCTTGCTCGCCGTGAAGCTCGGTCGGAAAGGGCCCGGCACCAACGCGAGTGGTGTAAGCCTTGGCGATCCCAATGACAGAGGAGATCGCCGTGGGACCGACTCCGCAACTAACGCAAGCACCGGCGGCGAGCGTGGTGGACGAAGTTACAAAGGGATAGGTGCCGTGGTCGACATCAAGGAGCGCTCCCTGCGCACCCTCGAATAGTACGTGCTGGCCGCGTTTCATTTCATCGCTGAGCACACGGGTCGCATCTTGAATGTGAGGTCGCAGCGACTCGCCGTACGTCAGATACTGCTCGGTGATGGCTTCGACGTCTGGGGCGGTTCCGCCGAGATGCCGGATGATTGGCATGGTCTCTTCGAGCTGATGAGCGATCCGCTCTCGCAGCCGGGCGGCTGACAGCAAGTCGCGCATCCGCACGCCGCGACGAGACATTTTGGATTCGTAGGCAGGACCGATGCCGCGACGGGTGGTGCCCAGCGCGCCTTTGCCCTGTTCGCGCAACCCGTCGAGGATTTTGTGGGTGGGCAGGATGACGTGGGCCCGTTCGCCAATCACCAGATCGCGTTCATCGGTCAGGAGTCCCCGACTGCGCAACTCGTGAATCTCTTCGAGGAGTTTCTGGGGATCGATCACCATGCCATCGCCGAGGACGCAGCGCTTGCCACGACCACGGAGCACACCGGAAGGCACCAGATGAGTGACGAGCTTCTGTCCGCCGACCACCAAGGTATGACCGGCATTGGCTCCCCCACCGAAGCGGACAACCATGTCCGCAAATTCGGTATAGAGATCAACGACTTTGCCCTTGCCTTCGTCGCCCCATTGGGCTCCGACAATCACCACATTGGCCATGCTGCCCTTGTCCTAAACATCCGGCCTCGCGTAAGGCGCGGAGCGGCTTCCTCTCA
>CALLYL010000192.1 GCA_937859535.1 uncultured Myxococcales bacterium | reverse complement strand
GATCTCCTGTACTTCTTCAGCATCATCGCGTCCTGTCTGTTCATCACCCAGACCACGCTTGAGAGCCGGAGGTGGAACTAATGAGCAAGCCACTTCACAAGAGTCGGACAGCGTTTAACGCTGCTCTGTTTGTGATGCTGTCGATTGGTGCGCTCGGGGCGGCGAACGTGCTGTCGCTGCGTCACTTTGGGCGACTCGACATGACCAAAGACAAGGTCTACACGCTGGCGGCCGGATCGCGGGATCTGGTTGCGAAGCTACCCGACCGCATGAACGTGAAGCTGTTCATGAGCGAGGAGCTAAAGCCTCCGTTCAAGCAGCATGCGCAATTCGCACGCGACCTTCTGTCGGAGTACGCCACGTACTCGCAGGGCAAGTTCAACCTCGAAGTCATCAAGATTGGCGATGGAGAGGAAGCCCGCAAGAAGGAAGAAGAGGCGTCGAAGTGCGGCGTTCAGAAGTCGAACCGAGGCGTGGTGTCGGCCAACAAGTTCGAGATTGGCTCGACGTTCCTCGGCGTCTGCTTCAGCTTCGGCGATAAGACCGAAGCGATTCCGGTCATCGACCGAGACGAGGGATTGGAGTTCCAGATCTCGGGCCTCATCAAGCAGATGACGGTCAAGAAAAAGAAGGTCGGTTTTGCGACGAGCGAGGGCGAGCTGAGCCTTGCGCACGGCAGCGGTCTGCAACTTCTGGCGGAGCAGCTCAAGTCGTCGGGCTACGAGACGATCAACGTCGAGCTAAAGGCGATGGTGTCGTCCGACATCGATGTCCTGATGATCATCGGTGCCAAGCAGCCGTTCTCGGAGCGCGCCAAGTACGTCGTCGACCAGTTCCTGATGTCGGGCAAGTCGGTGGCGTTCTTCGTCGATGGTCAGCAGATGCAGACACCGCGAGGCCAGATGGCACCGGGCATGGAGATGCCGCAGATTGCCCAGGCGAACGACACCCAGCTCGATGACCTGCTTGGGGCGTACGGCGTGAAGATCAAGCAGGACATGGTGCTCGATAAGCGCAACTTCCCAGGCCTGGTGAACGTCGGTCAGCAGATGTACCTGATGAACCATCCGGTGTTCCTCAAGGTCACGCCGCTGCCCCAGAATCACCCCATCAACGAAAACATGCCGGGTGCGCTGTTGTCGTACGCAAGCGTGGTCGAGCTGGTGGGTGATGCCAAGGACGGCAAGGGTCCGGTGCAGTTTACGAAGCTGATGGAGTCGAGCAAGCAGAGCTGGCGTCCGTCGGGACCGTTCGTGTTTATGCCGGGTCCGCAGATGCAGCCGCTCACCCCAAGTGAGGACAAGGGACCGTTCGTCCTGGGCGTCGTGGGTCAGGGCAAGTTCAAGAGTGCGTTTGCGGGCAAGCAGGTCGTCAAGGAAGACGGCACCAAGATTCCCGCCGACCAGAGTCAGCCGGGCGTGGACCCGATGAAGAGCGAGTCTGCTGAGTCGGCGCGGCTGGTGGTCATTGGCGATTCAGACTTCATCGGTGACCAGTTCATCGGTACCGGAGCGCGGGCGGGTCTGCGCGACTACCTGGCGAACTTGGTCTACACGATGAACATCATTGACTGGCTGGCGCAGGACGAAGCGCTCGCAGCAGTGCGTAAGAAGGGCATGCAGAGTCGGCCACTCGATCAGGTGTCCGAGAGCACGGTGACGATGGTCAAGCTGCTCAACATCGGCGCGCTGCCGGGTCTGATTTTGCTAATCGGCCTTGTCCGCTTCCGGCTGCGTCAAAGTGCGCGGCAGAGCGCCAAGCTGTAACCACGGAAACCGAGGCTCACGATGGAAAAGAAGAACCTCTACGCTCTGGTTGCTTTTGTGGCGCTGACGGTGGCTGCGGTCTACTCGCTGCGTTCTCCCGAACGTGGTGAGCGGGTCGGTGAAAGACCACGCGCCATTGCTGAGATCAAAGCGGGCAGCATTGGCTCGCTGGAAGTGGCGCAGGCCGGTGACAAGGACAAGGTCAGCCTGTCGAAAAAGGGCGACAAATGGCAGGTCACGGCACCGTATGACAAGCCCGCCGATCCCACCGTCGCGAAGGCGGCGGTCGAGGCGCTCGAAAAAGTGCGCTGGGGCGATCTGGTTACGCAGCAAAAATCCCGACACGCCGAGTTTGAAGTGTCGGATGACAAAGCCGTTCACGTTGTCGCGAAGGACTCGGGCGGAGCGGTGCTCGCAGACCTGTACATCGGCAAGGCGAGCGGTAATGCAACGATGGTCCGAGTCGCTGGAAAAGATGATGTGTGGCAAGCGCTCGACTTGTATGCCTCGACCTACAAGCGTGAAGGCAAGACTTGGCGCGATCACGGCATCTTCGACCTCAAGGCCGACGACGCCGAAAAGCTGAGCATCCAAGGTGGCGGCACCAAGGTTTCTCTGGAGCGAGTTCCAGCGGCAGCGGGAGCGGATGGCAAGCCGGGCAGCCAGAGCATCTACGAAGCGAAATGGCGGATTGCTGAGGGTGACGCCGTCCTGAAGCCAGGTCTCGAGGTCGATAACAGCCTGCTGAACCGGATGGTTCAATCGCTGTCCACGCTTCGCGCCTCTGAGTTCCAGGACGCGGCCAAACCGGAAGAGCTGGGCCTTACCACCGGCGCGCCGGGTCAGATCACGGTCACGGTCAACTACAAGGAAGGCAAGAGCGCGGGCGTACGCATTGGCGTGCTGAAGGGCGACGACTACTTTGTCCAGACTGTCGACAATCCGCAGGTTATCAGCGTCAAGAAGTTCGGTATGGAGACGATCGCGCACATCCCGCAAGACATTCGGGACAAGAGCCTGCTGTCGCTCAAGGCTGAACAGATTGAGTCGGTGACGATTCAGCAGGGTGCGGAGCTGATCAGCCTCAAGCTGCAGGACAAGACCTGGAAGGCTGACAAACTTGCGGATGCGGACGAAGCCAAGATCAAGCAGCTCGTCGAGGGCTTTGATGGGCTGGCAGGTACTGGTTTTGTGGCCCCCGATTCGGCAGAGCTGAAGTCGCTCCTTGCGCCGAAGGCCACCATCACGGTGAAGCCGAAGAACGGTGCGCCGGTGGTGATCAAAGTCGGCGATGCACGCGGCGAAGACTTTGCGGTCCAGAAAGCCGGGCAGGACGCGATGTGGGTTCGCAAACTCCAGATCGAGCGCTTGCTCAAGAAGCCGGCCGATCTCGCCAAAGACAAGAAGTAAACCACTGTCTCATCGGCCCGACGCGTTCTTGCGATCGGGCTCTCCCTACGAAATCAGAGCCAGCAGTCGGCGCTTCGTTTCCGCGAGCGGGCTTCGCTCATATCGTCCTTGCCGTAGGAATTGTTCCAGGGCGGGAAGCTTGTGGAGCGCTTCGTCCGTCGCTGGATCACTGCCGCGTTGATAGGCTCCGAGGAGCACTAGGTCGCGTTGCCGTTCGGACAGTGACAGCAGCTCTCTCAGTCGGGCTGCGGCCTGCCGCTGCGGAGCATCGACGATATCGTCCATCACCCGCGACAGCGAGCGCAGTACGTCGATGGCAGGATAGTGGCCTCGCTCGGCGAGCGAACGGGACAGCTCAATGTGACCGTCCAGGGTGGCGCGGACTTCTTCCGCAATAATATCGTCGACATCATCGCCAGAGCCCGTCACGAGCACCGCATACACCGCCGTGATCGAGCCAAACTCGCCTTGTCCAGTTCTCTCTACGAGTCGGGGCAGCAGGGCAAACACCGATGGTGGATAGCCTTGGCGAGCTGGAAGCTCACCGGCAGCGAGGCCGACCTCACGCTGAGCACGGGCCACCCGGGTGAGTGAATCGACCAGCAGCAGGACTTTTTTGCCCCGATCGCGAAAGTGCTCGGCAATTGCAGTCGCTGACAGCGCTGCTTTTAGTCGCAACAGCGGTGGTTGATCCGAGGTAGCACAGACCACGACGGTTCGGCGACGGGTCTCATCATCGAGTTCGCGATCGATGAAGTCACGGACCTCGCGACCTCGTTCGCCGATCAGGCCGATCACCGTCACGTCAGAGCTGGCATTGCGGGCAATTTGGCCAAGCAGCGTCGATTTTCCAAGGCCCGGACCCGCAAACAGCCCGAGCCGCTGGCCCTGTCCAATCGTCAGGCATCCGTCGATGGCGCGCAGTCCAAACGACAGTGGCTCAGTAATGCGGCGACGACGGAGCGGTTCTGGGGCGTCACGCTCAACGGGCGTCGGGATAAGCTCTGTCGCGAGACTGGACAGCGGTGGGCCATCATCGATGGCTTCGCCGTAGGCATCAACGACTCGACCAAGCAGTGGCGTGCCGGCCAAGATCGTCAGCGGCATGCCCGTCGGACGCACCACCGAGTTTGGACCCACTCCCGCAACCGAGCCGAGCGGCAAAAGCACGACTTCTTCGCCTCGAAAACCGACCACCTCGGCGTAGAGCGGCGTCTCATTGGTTGTTCTTCGCCGCCAAGATGGCATGCTCAGCGGCTGTGGGTCGATGTCGGCAGGCTCATTCAAGCGGTCAATCGCCACCAGTTCACCGATCCGGGCACCGGGCGCGGTGGCTCGCAGAACCAGGCCAGTGAGCTCGCTGACTCGGCCCGAGATTCGTTGCGATACCGTGACTTGGACGGTGCGCAGCGCCGCTTGCAGCCGGAGTGGATCGGCTCGCTCGCCTCGCTCACGGCGATCTGGCTTGGGGATGGGCCCCTCGCTCATGGACCTTGTCCGCGCAGCGCTCGTTCGATCGCGTCAAGCTGAGTAGGCAAGCGTGCATCGACGGTGCCAAGTTCGGTTTCGATGATGCAGCCACCGCGAGAGAGCGCTGGGTCGGCGCGAAAGATGACAGCCTGGGTGCGGCTGCAGCGTTCGATGAGTCGCGGACGACCCCTTTCCAGCGCTTTGAGATCATCGGGATGACAACGCACGACCACCTCACGAGGGGCCCCGGCTTGCGACAGCGCCTCACTGACGATGTCGACCA
>CALLYL010000191.1 GCA_937859535.1 uncultured Myxococcales bacterium | reverse complement strand
CACCACTCAAGTAGAGCTTGGCGAGAAGGAACTAGATCTTGATTCCGAAGTTGAGGATGTCCCGGAAAAAGGCCAACGGGCACGGCGACGCCCGGTTCGAGGGGTATTGCGGTTTGAGAGAGACGGCGTTGTTTTAATTCCAAGCCAAGACCGGCGCTCAGAACGGCCACCAGCAATGGGTTTCATCTACTACTCACTATCTGGTGACGAAGCTGTACAGACCCGTCGTGCGCGTGCAAAGCAATCCATCAATGATGGACGCCGACTGCCGCAATTGAGCTATCTGCTGGAAGGGGTAGCCCCGCCCAGCGCGCGGCGGCGTCAGCTCGTTGGCTTATCCGCCTACGCCAAGGCTTGCTTCAAAGGCGTTCCGACCGAACGCCAGAAATTGGCCTTGGATGTTGCAATCAATACGCCGGACATTGCTCTGATCGTCGGCCCACCCGGGACGGGAAAAACACAAGTAATCGCTGCCCTGCAACGTCGCCTTGCGGAAACGCTTGGCGAGAACTCCTTACAACACCAAGTGCTGATCAGTAGCTATCAGCACGACGCCGTCGATAATGCCCTGAATCGTGCCGAAGTCTTTGGCTTGCCTGCTGTTCGCATTGGCGGTCGAGGGCGTCGTGATGAAGGCGGTGTTGACCCGGTTGGTGTTTGGTGTGAACGCAAACGGAAGGAAATTTCTGTCCGACTCGACACGATTCAGCTCAACGAGCCTTTGACCCTGCCGTTGGCTGAGCTTGATCGGCGGATCACTGCATTGAGGCTCGCAAGTTTGTCCCCACAGGAGCGCCAGATACAGTTCGAGCAAGTCGGTGCCTTGTTGCGGCAGTTGGATGATCTGAACGTTCGCCTGCCCGCGGAGATAAAAAATCGGTGGGATGAGTTTCTTGCTCAGCAGGCAAAGGTCGAAACCCAGCGTCAGGCCAATGCGCCGACAGGGCTTGTGCGACCTCTACGGGCTCTGCGAACCAGTTCAGTCGGGTTTGCCGATGACGGTCCAGACAGAGTCCATCAGCTTGAGCGTACGCTGCGACGTGGCAACGTCAAACTCGAAGAGTCGGAATGGCAGTTTCTCCAGCGACTTTCAAAGGTGGTTGAAGCGACGGAAGCAGACCTTTCTGATTTAGCCGCATTCAAGCTGTCCATGCTGGATCGGCTGAGCCCAGATTACAGGCCTCCGCGGCTTAAGCAGGCGCTGAACGGTGAAGCGCTCGGTATCTTGGCCGATATCGAGCACGCCATTGCAGCACCTTTGCGTCAATCTCGCCGTGGTATTTCTTCCGTTGTGGGCGCTTATCATGCGGCACTTTCCCAGGCCCCTGATGAGGCGGCGAGAGCGGTACGGGAATACGCCAGCATTGTCGGCGCGACGTGCCAGCAGTCCGCAGGTAAAGCCATGAGTAGCTTGAAGGAGTTGAGCGACTTAGAAGCATCCGAGGGAATCGAATTCGACACGGTTGTCATTGACGAGGCTGCACGGGCAAACCCTCTCGACCTTTTCGTTCCAATGGCGATGGCACGCCGTCGCATCGTTCTGGTTGGGGATCATCGGCAGCTTCCTCACCTTGTTCAGCGAGAGTTGGAAGACGAACTCATTTCAAGACAAAGCCTGACTGAGGCTCAAGCGAAGGCGTATGAGCAAAGTCTTTTTGAACGGCTGGTGAAACAGCTTAGAGAGCAGGAGAAAGTCGACAACATCAAGCGCGTCGTGATGCTTGATACGCAGTACAGAATGCATCCGACATTGGGAGACTTCATCAGTAAGCAGTTCTATGAGTCTGAAGGGCTTGGTATCTTGCACTCAGGTCGCCCCGCGCAGGATTTCGCTCATGCGATTCCAAGCTACCAAGGTAAATGCGCTGCTTGGATGGATGTTCCTTTGCAGGATGGCAAAGAGGATCGACGGGGCTCCAGCCGCATTCGACTTGCCGAGGCACGCGCGATTGCAAATGAAGTTAAACGGATCGCAGACTCCTGTGGGCCGACACTGAGCATTGGCGTGATCAGTTTCTACCGTGCTCAATGTGACCTCATTCTTGAGTCTCTCGTCGACCAGGGTCTTGCAGAGGAGGAGGACGGTGAAATCCGAATTGCGCGATCCTACCGCCAAACCGAATCAGGCGATGAGCGACTGCGTGTCGGTACGGTCGACGCATTCCAGGGCAAAGAGTTTGATGTGGTCTTCCTGTCGATCGTGCGTGCTAACGATGCAGTCGTTTCAGATCAAAAAGAAGGAGATGAGCGGGAACGTTTGCTAAACGGCAAGTTTGGCCACCTGCGCTTGGCAAATCGAATGAATGTGGCGATGAGCCGACAGAGAAAACTTCTTGTCGCCGTTGGTGACAAGCGCATGGCTGAAGGCCCCGAATCTGAAGAAGCTGTCCCAGCTCTTGCTGAGTTCCTAAAGCTTTGCCGAAAGGAGATGGCAAATGGCCGCTGATCGCTATCTCCGCTTCGATGTCCGTCGACCACATGGTGGCCGTCCGTTTCTATGGCCTGTTCGAGTCTGGAAGGTGCTTTACCCGACGAAGCGCGTCCTGAAACTGAATCTTTTCCAGCAAGCGATCCTTGGACTTGCGCGGGCTCGATGCCAAGACAGCTCCGAAATGGCGGAATTTCTGGGGCTGGACAGAGAACTCGTGGCGTTCATCATTGCGACACAGCTGATCCCCAACGGCTGGATGACTACATTGGGGGCGGTTACTTCTCAAGGGGAGCGTGTTCTCGAAGAGGCCCAGGATGCCAGCGAGGAAGTCCGCA
>CALLYL010000190.1 GCA_937859535.1 uncultured Myxococcales bacterium | reverse complement strand
CGGTATCCGACTCATCGGTATCCGACTCATCGGTATCCGACTCATCGGTATCCGACTCATCGGTATCCGATTCATCAGGATCCGATTCATCCGAGCTGCCGCTGGCGGCTTTAGATTTAGAGTTTTCAGCGATTACGGTTTTAGAGTTTTCAGCGACTACGGTATCCGTCAGTACACGCGTTTCACGCCCATACTTATCGAAGAACAGAATCGTGCAGCGACCGCCAAAGTTGCTGGGTGGCTGCACCGTGACCGGCACAGACTCGTAAGAACCAGGGAAATAGACAATGCCTCGCCAGTCAGACCGTTTGAGCCGGTAAGTGGGTTCATCGCCCAACTCCGTGGGTAGCGAACTCAATAGTGAAGTAGACGCGGGTTGCACGGTGGCTGCGGGCAGTCAAGGGCAAGCTCGCTTCGCTCATCGCTCCGCTGACGCTGCGCGACCCTGGACAGCCCTTCACCACCGTGCTGCCTGGCCTTTAGGACTTCCTGCTGCGCAGTCCGTCCCTTTGTGGACGACTGCTGCCACTTGCGAGCAGTCGGCCCGAGGCTCAGCCGCGACTCTTCGCTCGTTCAGCCTCTTCCCACTCGTTTACCTCGGCGGGCTTCGACCTCTCTCCAGTCCTGCCCGCTACCCACGCCATTGGGCGATGAACCCGGTAAGTGACCTCTTTCTTTAATGCAAGGCTCTCGATTTTCGACTTCATGGCGCCGTCACCCCAGAAACGATTGGCTAACTCAAGCTCTCACGGAAAATGATACAAGCACAAGGCCAAATCGCGGCGTACACTGCGATTTTATTTATGTAAAGTGGGATATGTCTCTATTTGAGAAATGCCCACATGCAGTGGACGGATTTCGCTGGATTTGCCGTGAAGAAAACAGGATCGTTTCGGAAGTGAGATCTCGAGCAGCAACGTCCACGTTTCAGGTTGCCTGGCAGCATGAAGCGCCCTCACCATCGCAGCGCACATCGCGGTGCGCCGTGATACGCCCTACGATCAGCCGACCTGAAGCAGTTCCTTTTTGAGACACTTTGCAAAAATCGATCCAACTGGAGACGTTCGACGGCATTTGGCAGATTTGTCTTATCAAAATGTGTTCGTTGGAATGGTCCAAATTTGCTCAATTGAGACGCTTTTTCGAACACATCACTGCATGCATCACTGCGTTCATCACTTCATGCATCTACTTCATAAATTGCTGCACGAGACGGCTGTATTCAGTGATTCTTGAAACACGACGTTCGGGGATGATGGTAAAAACGAATGCTCAGTGTGTGCGTCTACTCAGCGCTGCTGGAAGCGGTGAAACACAAGGGGGACTGTATGCTCCAAACGATTGAGAAGTGCGGGAGAGTAGGTTGCGCAAACACCTTCGACAGAGGCCACGGCAAAATATACTGCTGCCGTAAATGTCAGAACCTGGCAAAGAACGCCCTTGTGCCGCATCCGACGCTGATTCACAGTGTTGAGAGCCTCAACAAGCTCGGGCGAGGGATGGCACTTGTGCGTTTCGGCATCACCCATCCGAAGTCCGAAGTGGTCCGTTGGTTTCCAGGTCTGAGGGCGGACTTGTCTCGTCCGGGCTTCTCGCTCCCAATGCTCAACTTGCCCTACGACTTCCTTCCTGGCAGCGGGATTTATAACATTGCCTTCTACGGAGCAGACCAAAAACTGGCTTTTCAGCCGACGGTCCGCATCGCGATAAACATGCCCATAGATCGAGCTGTGCAGTTTTCCGAAGGAACCCTTTGGTTACACAAAGACCTGCCCACTTCGTAGTTGTTGGAGTGTTGCCCCGAAAGCTCGCTGATGGCGACTCTGCCGGGGTGGTTGATGGCCATCGTGAGTGGGCGATGCGGGAGGATGCAGTCGGTGGCGCTTTTTTGGGGCACCAATGAGGAAGGGATCGATGGCGAGTCGGTCGGGGGTCTCCCATGGATTCTTGAGTGGCCCCGTAAAGAGAGCGCGAGGGCATCGGGGTCGATCGTTCCCCGAATTTGGGCCGGCAACCAAGGAGTGGGGACCGATCTGAGGAGGATGCAAGCGGGAGTCCTCAGATCATGTCGGACCGACTCACTGCTGCGGAGGCGATGGTTCTGTGAGAGGATTCCGCCTCAGTGAGATCGTTCCCCAGATTTGCGACAGCAACGGGGTGCGGAGGAACGATACGCAGAGCTTACCGAGGCCCGGCACTCTTCATGTCGAACACATCCAAACACAGACGAGTTCAAGGTTGAACGCTGCCCTCTGCCTCTCGCGGTGCACACGTTCGGTGTGTTGGACTGCGTTGGTTGCGTCGTTCGCCAGAAGACGGCACAGGGCTCTGGTTGAGACCAGCCCGACGGGCCGTATTGTTGGGCCGGGTCAAAGATCACCTGGAAGATTTGCTTTCCACCACTGGAGTCAGTTCCAAAACTCACAATTTTGCTTGTTGCTCTCAGCTCCGTTGGACAGCCAGATGGTGGTGGGCCGATTCCTCAGAATCAGCACCACCGTAGGAGCGCATGAGGCCAGGATCGATGTGGGGAAAAAGGGGCCTGGTCGCTGTCGAGCAAATCGAGTCCGTTGCAGCGAAACTGTAATGCTAAGCTCGCACGGAATGGCGTGCGGTGATGCCCGCGATGAGATCGGAGCAGAGACTGGCTCCGCGTGGCTGGAAGGTTCCGGGGTAGCGCACACCACTTCCGAAAAGAAACTCTGCCGGCTGAGAGGGCACCTGGATTGGCAAGATCACACGGAAGGGTAGCTCAAGCTGCGGAAGCAGCAGGACGGGATTGAACAGTGGTGTCACTCCCAGCTGCAGACCGAGCAGAGACGTTGTACCCGGCCCCACTCTGGTTCGATAGCTCAGGCCGAACTCCGCATCCACACCTGCGACCGTTGGCGGAAAGCCACCTCCATGCAGACCACCGGCCACCCGCCAACCGGAGAAGTTGATCCAAGTGACTTGGGCAAACCCACCCAAGCCACGCTGTTTGTCGTAGTTGTAGCAACGGGGGTCTTCGGTCAGGACGGAGAACCGAAAATCGAAAGAGATTCCCATCGTAATCTTCGGTCCCAGCGTAAGTTCCACAGACAGAGAGGGCGACAGCGCGAGGACCGACGGTTCAGCCCGCACGGGACTCTCTGCGAATAGAGGGAGTACAAAGAACAACAACAGCAGCTCGCGCTCGATTCGTGGCAGAAAGTGTCTGTGTTCACTCATGTGACCATGTCATAATAGCGCAGCGTTTGGCCTCACGGGGAGTGAATTCCTTGCCGCTGGTCGGGCAATCATCGGAAAATAGACCTTGGGAGTTCGCGATGGAATGCAACAGCAGGGAACCGGATCGGACGCAAGCTCACCCACCGTCGACATCTACCGCAGCAACCATGATTCTCGGTATCGTGGCCGTGCTGACGACTTCTGTGGCACAAGCAGAACCGCCTTCCGGTCTGCCCGCTCCAGCTGTTTCCGAGCGTTCTTCGGCTACAGCGATGGAACCGGCTTCTCCTCAAGCGACCATGGCCACGTCCGAGGTCAGTCCTTCTGCCCCTGCTGTTGATTCCCATTTGCGATTCACTGCGGCGGTGGCTGAAGCACGGCGACTGTATCGTGAGGTCCGCTACGAGGAAGCTTTAAGAGCCTTCCAGACAGCGCAGACGCTGGAACAGCTGCCATGGCTTCACCTGGAACTGGCGCGCACTTACCGTCGCTTGGGACAGACGGAAGACGCACTTGCGTCCTATCGCCAATTTCTCGCGCTCGATCCGAACCCCATCGTCGAGCTACGCAATGAAGCAGACCAGGCAATTCGCCAGCTGACAGGACTGCCAGCAATGGTCATTCCCGCACCACAGCGGGCCACCTCCGAAGCAGATCTTCTGGCAGCACAAGGCCGATTTACGCCGCATCCCGGCATGCGTGGCGCGGGGTGGTTGCTGCTTTCTGCTGGATACGCAACCTCGGCGTTGGTCGGAATTCTCGCTGGGCTGCACTGGGCAGCAGAAACGCAGACGGAAAGGCCAGCGAGCATCACGGGCTATTCGATGGTCATTCCCGTGGCGGGTTCGCTGGTCAGCGCAACGATGGCGGTCTTCGCTACCTCCAGTCGCGGAGCCGTCAGCAATGGTTCAGGAATCGATCCGACGACGTATTACACGCTGAGCTGGTCCCTTCCCGTTCTGCTGCTGGGCGCAGGAACGCAGATTACCGGACTGGCGTTGTTGTACGCTTCCTACAGTCCCAAGTATCGTCTCCCAAGGCCCCTGCTCGGAGATCTGCGGACTCCGCAGATCACTCCTTACGCGACGAGCGGCGGGGCCGGACTTTCGCTGAGCGGAATCATTCCCTAGGCTTGTCCGGCCTCCGACACAGAACGCCCCCTGACAGCCCTGTTCTGTGAGAAGATAGAGACTGCGGAAAATTGGGGGGGCTTGTCATGAGGATCGTGCGGGTCGTACAACGGCGGCTAACGTTGTGGATAGAGAGTCGGCTGTTACAAATTGAATGCGATCTCAAAGCAGTCGCGCTGATTTGGCTGCTGGTTGTCATGGTTCCATCGCTGACAATCGCGCAATCGGATCGTAAGCAGGACATGGAACAGTGCCTCAAAGCCCAGACGCCCGCTCAGTGTCAAGCCGCACTGCCAGCCTGCGAGCGAGTGCTTACATTCCTGGCGCAAGCCTCAGTCGACCCCAACGTCCATGACGCCAACGGTCGTTTCTTGAACACCGCTGCTTGGTGTGAGAAGCAACTGGGTCACTACGCCGTAGCCGAGGAGCACCTCCGAAGTGTGCTGACGCTGGAGCGTAGCTTCCATGGTCCCGTGCACCATGCTGTCTCTCTAAGCCTCAATAACCTGGCCGTAGTGCTGCAAGACCAGGAAAAGTACGAGGAGGCGGAGATTCTCCATCGGCAAGGGCTGGCGATTCTGCAAAAGCTGCTGGGAACTGAGCACCCGGATGTCGCCATCAGCATCGACAACCTAGCCGTCGTGCTCGAACACCGGGGCAAGTACGAGGAGGCGGAGATTCTCCATCGGCAAGGGCTGGCGATTCTGCAAAAGCTGCTGGGAACTGAGCACCCGGATGTCGCCACTAGCCTCAATAACCTGGCCCTTGTGCTCGACCGCCAGGGCAAGTACGAAGCGGCCGAGACTCTGCATCGGCAGGGGTTGGCGATGAGGCAAAAACTGCTGGGAGCTGAGCACTCGGATGTCGCCACCAGCCTCAACAACCTGGCCGGAGTGCTCCTAAAGCAGGGCAAGTTCGAGGCGGCCGAGAAGTTCTCCCGGCAGGGGTTGGCGATGAGGCAAAGGCTGCTGGGAGCCGAGCACCCGGATGTCGCCACCAGTCTCAACGACCTGGCCGGAGTACTCGAACACCAGGGCAAGTTCGAGGCAGCGGAGAGTCTGTATCGGCAGGGGTTGGCGATGAGGCAAAGGCTGCTGGGAGCCGAGCACCCGGATGTCGCCACCAGCCTCAACAACCTGGCCTTAGTACTCCTAACGCAGGGCAAGGATGAGATGGCGGAGACACTGCTTCGGCTAGCACTAGAGATGAGGCAAAAGCTTCTGGGAGTCGAGCACCGGTCTGTCGCTCTAAGCCTAAGCAACCTGGCTGTAGTGCTCGCAGTGGGGGGCAAGTGCGAGGCGGCCGAGTCGCTGCTTCGACAGGGGCTTGAGAGGACGCAAAAACTGCTGGGAGCCGAGCACCCCGAGGTCGCGGAACGCCTAGGTAACCTGGCTTCTGTGCTCCAATGCCAGGGCAAGTACGAAGCGGCAGAGACGCTGTCCCGACAGGGGCTTGAGATGCAGAAAAAGTTACTGGGAGCCGAGCACCCCATGGTCGCCCGTAGCCTCAATAACCTGGCATCGCTGCTCTTTAGAAAAGGAAAGTACGATTCATCAGAGAGTCTGTATCGGCAGGCGCTAGCGATGACGCAAAAGCTGCTGGGTGCCGAGCATCCGGACGTCGTCACCAGCCTCACCAACCTGGCCTACGTGCTGATGAGTCGCGGGCAGTTCCCCGATGCGCTGCCACTGTTCACGCAGGCGGCCCAGATTGAAGAAAACCTGCTGCGGACCACTTCCAGCGAGACCCGCATGCGGACAGCGTTGGGTCTTGTTCGAAGACAAGAGGATGCACTGTACGGACTGCTTCTCGAACATCCGAGTGACGAGACCCTGAAACGGCTGGCGCTGACCACCGCGCTGCTGCGCAAGGGTCGTGCAGCAGAGGCGGGAACGATCGCCAATCGACTGCTGCACCAGAGCAGCAGCAATCGACAGCTCCAGGAGCAGTTTGTTCGGTGGCAACAAGTCCGTCAGACCCGTGAAGCGATGCTCTACGGAAGGGGCGGCAAACTATCGCCGAATGC
>CALLYL010000189.1 GCA_937859535.1 uncultured Myxococcales bacterium | reverse complement strand
CATCCCGAGCGCCGAAAACTGGACCGCTGCCACCTCGCCAAACATATCGACGTGGAGACCCGGCAGCCCGTCGCCCTCACTGTTGCACAACCGATAGGCAGTGGTGTCCGAGCGCGGCAGTCCAATCGATCGTCGCAACAGGCTCGCTTCGTGAATGCGACGATGAATCAGTGAATGAACCAGAGCCATCGGCGGCAGGGTGTGATCGGCGATATCCGACTGTGCGCCGCTCTGTAGCTCGCCAACGGTCAGCATCCTCACCACGATCTGCGAGCGAGGGTTGGCAAAGCCATGACCGATGAGCCGCTCGTCGGCATCGTGGACCGCCACCACATCGCCGGGGGTCAGACCGGCCGGTAGCTTGTGGATCGCACCCGAAAACACCCAGGGATGACCGCGCCACACCGGGTTGGCACGACCGCGCTTTAGGACAACTTTGGCAACTGGCACGGCGGCAAGCTACCACAACTGTCGTTACAGACCGTGGAGCTTCTGAACCTCGGTCAACGCCCGCCGCACCGCATCGGAAGGTACCGTACCCGCATCATGTCCCGAGGGCCGAAAGGAACTGGGATCGATGAGCACGCGCAGCACGGCCAGCACGCTCGCCGCCAGCGCCTTGGTGTTGTAGCCGCCTTCGAGGACCAGCAGCAGCCGCGCCTGTACCGCCAGCAACGACGACACCATGTGGGCATAGTCTTCCTCGACCAGCCCCATGCCGGCCAGCGAGTCCTGCGCGTGACCGTCGAAGCCTGCCGACACCAGGATCATGTCCGGAGCAAACCTCCGCAGCGCGGGCAGCACCACTTTCTTGAACGCCAGCTTGTACTCCGGTCCCGCACTCGACTCGGGCAGCGGGATGTTGAGGATCGCACCCCGGCCATTGCCCTCGCCAATCGAGGTCGCCGCGCCCGAGCCAGGATAAAACGGAAACTGATGAAGGCTAATCACCAGCACGCCACCATCGCGGGCGAAGATCTCCTCGGTGCCATTTCCGTGGTGGACATCGAAGTCGACAATCGCCACCCGTCGCCCGGTTGCTCGCACTGCCGCTGCTGCAATCGCGACGTTGTTGAGTAGACAAAAGCCCATCGCCCGCTCTTGGCTGGCGTGGTGTCCCGGCGGACGAACCAGCGCAAAGCCGTTGTCTCCATCACTGCTGGCAATCCGTAGCGCCAAGTCACAGGCCGTTCCTGCGGCATGCATCACGGCGCTATAAGTCCCCGGCCCATAGTAGGTATCGGGATCGAGCCAGCCTTGGCCTTTGGGCTGAAGGTCGCCCATGCGCTGACGCAAATCCGCCAGGTACGGTGCCGTGTGAACCCGCAGCAGCTCCTCCTCCGTGGCTCGACGCGGGGGAATCCGGCGAAAACGACCGACCAGCTCCGAGCTGTCAATCGCCGCCTCAATCGCTTGGAGTCGCTCGGGCCGCTCGGGATGCTCGCCGACGATACGATGCCCCAGGAACACGTCGCCGCTGCTCAGGTACGTCTTCATCGTCGACATTGTACCGCCGCACCGGACGTACACAAAACCCTCGTCCGCTCCCGACTGCGCAGCGCCCGACATCTTGACCGCCACGACTCGAAAAAGGGGCTTGACTTGTAGGGGAACATGATACGTTTCGCGCCCTGATGTCGCCCCGTCGAAGTACTGATCCTGCGCCCGCCGCTCACGAACATTCTGAGGCAGTCTCAAAACCTGCCTCCTCCTCGACCTCGCAGCAGCCGTATGTACCGTACATCTCGCCCGATGCTGACGTTGCCGAGCTGACCCCCAAGGCGGTGCTGCTCGGTGCCATGTTCGGCGTTTTGTTTGGTGCGGCGACGGTCTATCTGGCGCTGCGGGCCGGACTGACCATCTCCGCGTCGATTCCGATCTCGGTGCTGTCGATTGCGGTGTTCAAGAAGCTCGGCAAGAGCACCATCCTGGAAAACAACATCGTTCAGACGCTGGGCTCCGCCGGTGAGTCGATCGCTGCTGGGGTGGTGTTCACGGTGCCGGCGCTGCTGTTTTTGGCGCAAGGTGACAGCTATTTCCGCTATGGCCAAATCCTGACGCTGGCCGCTGTGGGTGGGGTGCTGGGCATCCTGTTTATGATCCCGCTCCGTCGCAGCCTCATCGTCAAAGAGCACGGCAAGCTGCCCTATCCCGAGGGAACCGCCTGCGCCGAGGTGCTGATGGTCGGTGAGCGCGGCGGCGATCTGGCCAAGCGGGTCTTCCACGGTGTGTTTGCCGCGTCGGGATATTGGCTGCTGATGGGCGTGCTCAAGCTGTGGCGCGACACACCGGGCCTGCGCAGCGGACCGAAGTCGGTCTATCCCAACGCCAACCTCGAGTGCAACATCACCCCCGAGTATCTGGGCGTCGGCTACATCGTCGGTCCGCGCATCGCTTCCGAGATGACCTCTGGCGGCGTGCTGTCCTGGCTGGCGCTGATTCCGCTCATCTCGATGTATGTGCCCGACCCGCAGCGCATCGCCGATCTGCACGCGCTCGGCTATAACGATGCCTGGATCGCCACGCACTCCGTCGCCGAGCAAATCTATCGCGCCTACGTCCGCTACATCGGCGCTGGTGCCGTGGCCTGTGCAGGCCTGATGACGCTGCTCAAGACCCTCCCAACCATCGTGAGCAGCTTCCGCGACTCGATTCGCGACCTCCGTGGCGGTGGCAATTCAAACCCGATCCGCACCGAGCGCGATCTTCCGCTGGTTGTGGTTGTCATCGGCACGATTGTCCTCGGTCTGCTGATTGCGCTGCTTCCGAACTTGCCCGGCAAGTTCCCGGGATCGCTTTTGATCTCGGCGCTGATCGTTCTGTTCGGCTTCTTCTTTGTCACCGTTGCGAGCCGGATCGTCGGCATCATCGGCAGCTCCTCGAATCCGATCTCGGGGATGACGATTGCGACGCTGATGGGCACCTGCCTGGTCTTCATCACCATCGGTTGGCGCGGCGACTCCTATCAAGCCGCAGCGCTGCTGGTCGGCTCGGTGGTGTGCATTGCCTCGGCCAACGCGGGTGCTACTTCGCAAGACCTGAAGACCGGATTCCTCGTCGGAGCCACTCCGTACAAACAGCAAATCGGCCTGATGATTGGGGTGGTTGTATCGGTGCTGGTGATTGGTGGGACGCTGCTGCTGCTCGACCGCTCGATTCCTGGTGTGCAGCACGCGATTGGCACCGAAAAGTTCCCAGCCCCGCAGTCGATGCTGATGGCGACGATGATCAAGGGTCAGCTTAGCCAGCAGCTCCCGTGGGGTCCGGTGCTGGTCGGCGTGTTCATGGCGCTGATGGCCCAGCTTGCCGGAGCGCATGCGCTGTCTTGGGCGGTGGGTGCTTATCTGCCACTGTCGACGACCGCACCGATCTTTGTGGGCGGCATGGTGCGGTGGCTGGTCAATCGTCGTCGCACGCTGATGTCGGGAGGCAAAGCAGCAGCCGCAGAATCCGACATCGGGCCGGGGATGCTCTACGCGACCGGGCTCGTTGCCGGAGGCTCACTGGCCGGCATGCTGATCGCGTTTTTGCAGGGCTTTGCCGAGCCGTTCGCCAACAAGCTCGACCTGGGCCACGAATACTGGACCAAGCTGGGCCTGGGCGGCGATGTCATCGCAGCCGGCGCGTTCTTCGTGCTGTCGGTGTTCTTGATTCGGCAAGCGCTGTCAGATCGGAAGTAATGGCAGCTCGCCCGAGCGCGCCGAAGCAGACAGCGCGAAGGAACATTCGAACCCGTCTGTAGTGTGAATTACTGACGGAGTCGGCGCGACGCGCCTTTTTCCAGCCGACGCGCCTCGACCACGGCACGGACATGCAAGCCGCGAAAGATCTCGCCGGCGTCGTCGTGTGCGACCACCTCGAAGCGATGAAACTTGCCTTCTAGGCCCAGGTAGCGCGCCGTCATTCGCACCGTGCCACCGAGCGGCGTCGGCGCGTGATGCTCGACGCGCACCACGATCCCAGCGGTCAGCTCGCCCGGCAGCAGCATCGGCTCCATGGCCTTGGCCGCCGTAAGCTCCATCAGCGAGATCAGCTTCGCCGTCCCCAGTACGAGCGGAAACAGGTTGTGCTCAGGACCACCACCGGTACCGGTCGCCGCGACGTTCGGTGCCAAGTCCTGCTCACCAACCACATGCGTGATGGTGAGTTCCGGAATGATAGAGCCAGGCCGCAGCATCGTGGAGTTACTTGGGAGGGTCGTACTGCTTGACGGTGGGTTGCTTTTCGCGCCAGTCAGGACCGACGCCGCCCTGCGTGGCCACCGAATGGGTACCGCGCTTGAGCATATCGATCTTGGTCTGAATGGCATCGCCGCGATAGTCGACCGCCGGGGCGTGGACACCGGAATCCATGCGGATCGCGTCACACGGGCACGCTTCGACACACAGTCCGCAGACCACGCAGCGCAGCTCGTCGATCTCGAAAATCCGGGGGCGCTTTTCGTTTCCGTTGCCGGTCTCTTCGGGAACGATGGTGATGCAGTGTGCCGGGCATACCGTCGGGCACAGCATGCAAGCGACGCAGCGCACTTGGCCGTCGTCCCGCAGCATCAAGCGGTGCAGACCTCGGTTGCGATCCGGATACCGGAGCTTCTGCTCCGGATACTGAACCGTAACGGTGTACTTGCGCGAAAACAGGTTGGCGAAAAAGTGCTTCGCGGTCACACCAAGGCCACGAATGACCTCGGGCAGGTAGATGCGCTGCTCGAGCGAGTCGGGCCGACCGACAACGCGAACACCGATCTTGCCACGTACCTTGCCGCCAGTCGACGACGACGCTTCGGTAGTAGAGGGAGCGTGATGCGTAGACACGGCTTATTTGCCTCCCGACCGCCATAGCACGACGGCGGCGGTAATGATGATGTTGATTAGCGACAGTGGCAGAAGTTGCTTCCACCCAAGCCGCATGAGCTGGTCGGGACGGAAGCGCGGCAGCGTCCAGCGAATCAGGAGCTGGAGCCAGCACAACATCAGGATCTTCAGCGACCACGCCACCACTTGCAGCAGAACGACCACAAGGTGCGGCAGATGGAGGCTACCAAATCCCGACGAGTCGAGGCCCGGAACCTGCCAGCCACCCAGGAACACCGTCGCCACCACCGCCGATAGGAAGATCGTCTCGATGAACTCGGCGAGGAAGAAAATGCCAAAGCGCATACCGGAATACTCGACGAAGTAGCCGATGAGTTCCGGTTCTCCTTCGGGAAGGTCGAAGGGTGCCCGCTTGGTTTCGGCAATCGCGGCGGTGAAGAACAGCACGAACGCCAGCGGCTGGGTAAAAATGCCCCAGTGGAGGATGTTCGAGCCCTGCGCGGTGACGATGGCGTTCGGCTCGAGCGAGCCGTAGACCAGGAACGCGCCCATCAGCGACAGGCCCATGCACACTTCGTAGGACATCATCTGCGACGAGGCTCGCAGTCCGCCGAGCAGCGACCACTTGTTGTACGAAGCCCATCCCGCAAGCGTCGTTCCATAGACCGCCAGCGACGCCAGAGCGAAGTAGAACAGCATGCCGACATCCATCCGCGCCACTTGCAGCGGAATCGTCGCTTTGCAGGTCGCCGGGTCGGTCACCACGCTCATCACCTGGCCCACACACAGGTCGGGACCAAACGGAATCACCGCAAACGTGATGAGAACGGGCGCAATCGCCATGACCGGAGCGAGCGCAAACAGGAAGCGATCCACCTTCGATGGGACCACATCCTCTTTGAACATCATCTTGATCGCATCAGCGACGAAATGAAGGATACCCCATAGCTTGACGGGGCCAATGTTGGCACGGTTCGGACCCAAGCGGTCCTGCATCATCGCCGACTGCCGACGCTCGGCCCAAGTGCTCAGCGAGGCCAGCGGCATCACAAAGCCCAAGACAAGGAGCAGCAGCTTGAGCAGCGCCGCAACGGCCGTGTGTTCGGCCAGGAACATCAGGATCGAATCAATCATCGCATCCCCTCATTAACCACGCGAGTTGGCGAAGCGTAGCTGCACCGGCAGGTATTCTCTGCCCCAGTCCGCCGAGGCAAAGCCAGCCGCCACGCTCTGTGCCGGATCAGCACCGGCAGGCAGCGACGATGAAACGGAAGCCACCATCTGCAAGAACGCCTGCCGCGCCGAAACCTGCCACTTTTCGCTCTGCGCCAGGTTGGCCTTCTTCGCGATCTGTCCAATCAGCTCCAAGTGCGAGCGCGCATCACCCTGCGGAGTCACCGCTTTGCGCAGCCGCTGCACCAGGTTCTTGTTGTTCGTGAACGAGCCGTCGACTTCCGCCCACGCTGCGGCCGGTAGCTGAACCTGGGCCCGACGCAGCAGCGGTGAGTCGTGCACCGCTTGACAGATGAACAGTTCGAGCCCATCGACGAGTGGTGCCGCATCGAACAGCGCCTGCTCAGTCAAAGGCAGATCGCCACCGGCCATCCACAAACCCTTGAGCTTACCGGCCTTGAGGTCCGAGAGCAGCGCGCTGGCATCGCCAGCCCCAGTGCCCGCAAACAGCTTGGCACCAGCGGCGTTGGGATTCGTGTCCGCACTGCGCAGGATCTTGTCGGCCCGCTCGGGTCGCGCAGCAGTTCCGGTCACGTAGGTACGAATGGTCGCCCCCCGCGTCGAAAGCTTTTGCGCCACTTGTGACAGTGCGAACAGTGCCTCATTCGTGGTCTGAGCTGAAAAGACCAACCCGATCGTCCCACCACCGCTTGCCAAGCGATCGAGCCGCTCAGCAGCAAAGGCCACCGCCTTGTCGATGCTGGTGATCTGCGCGGGCTGGCCCCGACCGCCACCAATGCGGGCCGAGGTCAGCCGCTTGTGCCGCACGTTCTTGTAGGTGAAGCGGCCCTCATCACACATCCAGTATTTGTTGACCTGGAGGTTCTCACGCGGCACAAGACGCCAAATCTCGCCCTGTGCGTGATGCACTTCCACGTTACAGCCCGTGGCACAGCCTGGGCATACCGACGAGGTGGAAAACAACTCCCACGCTCGCATGGTGAACCGAAAGTCTTTGCTGGTCAGCGCACCGACGGGACAAACATCAACCGTGTTCAGAGAATACGGGTTGTCGAGCTGATGACCCGGTGCCACCGTCAGTTGCTCACGATCACCTCGCCACGCCATCGTAAGCTGTTTCTCACCCGCGACCTCATCACAGACACGGATGCAACGGGTACACAGAATGCACCGCTCCGCGTCGAGGACAATGTGCGGACCGAGATCCTGCATCTTAGGCTTGTGGACCTTCGGGATCGACGACCGCGAACCGACATGGTCCCAGTCCTGATACTGCTTCTGGAGCGTACACTCACCGGCTTTGTCACAGATCGGACAGTCGACCGGGTGATTGACCAAAGTAAACTCGAGCATCTGCCGTCGGATACCGAGCACACGTGGCGTCGCGGTGTTCACTTCCATCTTGTCGGCAATCGGCGTAAAGCAGGCTGGAACCAGCTTTGGCTGCCCGACGACCTCGACGAGACACTGCCGACAGACGGCAGGTGAACTCAGGCCGGGGTGGTAACAGAAGTAGCTGACGTCGACGCCATTGGAAAGGCACACCTCAAGCAGGTTGGCACCCTTTTTGGCCTGAACGTCCCGACCGTCGAGCTTGATGGTGACAATGTCGCTCGGCGGAGGCGCGGAACTCGGTGCCGAACCAGCGGGCGCAGCACTGGCAGCAGCGGGCGGCGCAACCGGGGGCGGGGACGGGCTTTGCGTCTCACGCAGGGCGGCTGCGATGCTCGACTTCATTGGGGATGGAGGGGTCTCTGCCATGACCTGTAAGTTGCCTTGTGCCTAAGTCAGCGGTCGCACTCGCCGCCGATCATGTTGATCAAGCCGAACGTGGGGATGATGTCGGCGATACCGGCGCCCAAAATCAGCTTCGACAACGCCTGCGTGTGAATGAAGCTGGGGGCACGGACGTGACAGCGGTACGGACGCCCCGAACCGTCGGAGACGATGTAGAAACCAAGCTCGCCGTTGCCGCCTTCGGTGTAGGAGTAGACCTCGCCAGGCGGAACCTTGATGCCATCAACGATCAGCTTGAAGTGGCCGATCATGCTCTCGATGGTGTTGTAGACCGCATTCTTCGGCGGCATACAGATGCGTGGCTCATCGAGCAGCACCGGACCCGCCGGGATCTGCTTGCACGCCTGATCGAGGATGCGCATCGACTGACGAATCTCTTCCAGCCGTACAGCAACCCGATCGTAGTTATCACCGACGGATCCAACCGGCACGTCGAACTCGAACCGATCGTAGACCAGATACGGGTGATCTTTGCGTACGTCGTAGGGCACGCCCGTCGAACGCAAGCACGGACCGGTCCAGCCCCAAGCAATCGCGTCCTCGGCGGAAATCGTCCCCACACCGTCCATGCGGTCACGAAAGATGCGGTTCTTGACGAGCAGGCTCTCGCACTCGCCCAGTACCTCAACGCTCTTTTCGAGCACCGCCCGCAGCTTTTCGATGAAGTGCTCGGGCAGATCCTGAGCGACGCCACCGATGCGCACATAGGAGTGGGTCAATCGAGCGCCGGTCAGCTCCTCGAGCAGCTCCCAGAGCCACTCACGGACCTTGATCATCCACAAAAACGGCGTGAAGCCGCCAACTTCCATCGCCGACGCGCCCAGGCATGTCAGGTGGTCGGTAATACGCGATATTTCACCGACGATCACCCGGATGTACGAGGCGCGCTCCGGCAGACGATCGACAATGCCGAGCAATTTCTCGACGGCCAGCGCAAACCCGACGTTATTGAGGAGCGGCGAGACATAGTTCAGACGGTCGGTGTAGGGAAAGACCTGTGTGTAGGTCGCGGCCTCGGCTTCTTTTTCGAAGCAGCGATGCAGATACCCCACCTGGACGTCCGAGTCACGAACCGTTTCACCGTCGATGGTCAGGATGATACGAACCGTGCCGTGGGTCGCCGGGTGCGACGGACCCATGTTGATCGTCATCGGCTCCGTCGGAAGCTCGATGTCTTCGACCTCTTCCAGCTCTTCGTTATTGAGCTTGGCCATCAGATCGGGCGGCAACTTGGGTCGAGCGGAAATGCCTGGAATTCCCCCCGCAGTGATTTCCTCGGGAGTGGGCATGCCAAGGGCAAGCTTCTTTGATCCGGTCTTGCTCTGTGTCGTCGTCGACATTTCTTTGGCTCCCTTAGCCGAGCGAGTAGTCGCGGCGAATGAGCGGCTGCCGCTGCTCTTTGGGATAGTCCTTGCGCAGCGGGTGCCCAATGAACTCTTCGTACATCAGGATGCGACGGAGGTCGGGATGTCCAGTGAACTTGATCCCGAACATGTCGTAGGCCTCGCGCTCTTGCCAGTTTGCCGTCGGCCACAGATCGGACACGGTCGCGACTTCCGCGCTCGGACCGCCTTCTTCCTCGTGCAGCCCAACTTTGATTCGCAGCCGATTGCCAGTCGCCATCGAGCGCAGGTGGTAGACCACCTCGAAGCGCGGCTCACGGCCGAAATAATCGACGGCGGTCACATTGACCAGGAAGTCAAACCCGGCGGTGTCGCGAAGATACCGCATCACGTCTTTGAGCTGGTCTGCGGTCACCACAGCAGTGTCGTCGCCAAAATTGCTGTGCGACGAAACCACCGCTCCGGGAAACTGCGCCACCAGCTTGTCGAGATCAGCCTTGCTCATTCCAACATCTTCCCTTGCTGCTTACTCGCTAACCGAAAGGGGCGGCGCTTACGCGACCACCGGCAGACGCTTACGACCGTCAGTGGACTGGGCGGCAAGCTCCAGCTCTTTGCGATCGCGGCGCTGAACCCAGGTCGTCGCCTCGGCAATCTTCTTCTGTAAGAGAATCAACCCGTCGAGCACTTGCTCGGGACGCGGTGGACAGCCCGGAATGTAGACATCCACTGGGATGACCTGATCGCAGCCAGGCACGGTGTTGTAGTTCTGATAGAAACCACCCGTTGATGCGCAGACGCCGAAAGCGACCACATACTTGGGCTCGGCCATCTGCATCCAGATGCGGTGCAGCACTGGCGCTTGCCGTTCAGTGATCGTACCGACGACAAACAAAAGGTCGGCCTGGCGCGGCGAGAAGCGCGGAAACTCGGCACCAAAGCGCGCAATATCGTACTTCGACGCAGCGGTTGCCATGTACTCCATGCCACAGCACGCGGTGACGAATGGATAGGTGAACAGCGAGTACTTACGAGCCCAGTTGAGGGCATCGTCAAGGCGGGTGGTGTAGCTCTCGGCCATGGTTTTTTCCTGACTCCCCGGTTAGCCCCAGCCGATGGCGCGTTTGCGCCACACATAGGCCAGTGCAACCACCAGCGTGCTCATGAAGACCAGCATCTCAACGAAACCGAATGCCGTCACCGTGCCAAGGCACTCATTGTGGATCACCGTACCCAGACAGGATAGGCGACGGAAAATCGCGGCCCACGGATACAGAAACGCGGCTTCGATGTCGAAGATGAGGAACAGAAGCGCCACCTGGTAGAACTTGACGGAAAAGCGGACGCGGGGACTGCCAATCGGTTCCGAGCCGCACTCGAACGGAGCGAGCTTTTCGGCGTTCTCGCGCTTCGGACCCAGAAACATCGCGAGACCCAAGAACACGCACGAAAAAGCGATGCCAAAAAGAATCGCCACGAGCGTGGGGCCATAGTCAGTTGCTTGTTCGACGGACATTCGGAACCTCGTTTGCTCCGCCGCGAATATAAATGGGTGGCCTTCCGGGTGTCAATCTTCGCCCTGAGAGTGTGTACGTTTCCATGACCTCGCAGCCCAACTTGTGTCCGCTGACCCGCTCGGCTGTCCGACAGCGTACTAGCTTTGAGATGCCTCACTCGGCCGAAGCTGCGTCTTTTTTACTTTGCCGCGAGAGCAGGTGGGTCAGCGCGGTCTTGGCTTCATCGCGAATTCGCGCATCGCTGTGACTCTGCGACACAAACTCTAGATAGCGCTGCGCCTCGTCTCCACCGAGGTTGGCCGCCGCTTCCAGGACTTTGCCAAGCTCACTGCGGTCGCGGAACTCGGTGCTATCGAGCATCGGTCGCACCGTCTTCGGATCGCCCAGCTCCACCAGCGCACCGATCGCCTGATCGCGAAGCGCGGTCGGCGAGTGTTTGTCCTTCAGCACCTGCATCACCAACCCCTGCACGCCCGGCTCCTTCCGCTGCGCCAAGATTCGCAGCGCCACGCCACGCAGATCCGCTTCCTTTTTCGCATCGTTCGAAAGCCGAAGTAGATCTTTGCTCGGCAGACCGCTCAACCGAAGCTGCGCACCGAGGCTATGGGCGGTATCCTCGACCGCTCGTCTCGCCAGCTCTCGCCACTGGGTCGGTGTCGGTGGCTTTTGCTGTTCGCCTTGCTCGCTCACCGCTAGGTGCTGTAGCCGCGTAAGCTCGGGCTGCGGCGTCTGGTCTTCGTTCATCACATCGACACCGCGCCGGGTTCGCAGCAGTCCCGCCGTGAGCGCCCGCAGCAGCGGCGGTTTCGCTTTGGTCTCAGCACCCGCCGCATAGACCAGACCGAGCTCGATCTGCAGCACGAAGTCGCCCGGCAGACGCTCTGGCGGGGCCAACAGCACTGGCACATCGACGGCGCGAAGCCCGTCCATCGCTGCGGCCAGAAGTGGCTGCGTATCGAGATCGATAGGGGCACCTCGCTCGGCAGCCGAGCCATCGGTCTGACTCGAAATCTGGATATCGACCACCCGCATCGGCAGCGCTGCCGTCGGACGCTTACACCCGACGAGTTCGAGGCACACGCCGAGGCACAGCACGAGTCCGATCCAGACAGCCGACGAGCCACGCTTCATTGCGGCAAGTATAACGTGGCCAACGCGATCATCCCGGTATCGACGCCGAAAGACCACCGCCCACTGGCTGATTGGTTCGAACACCGACGATGAAAATCCGCGCTCGGCGCAAAAAGATTATGTGGCCATGACAATCCCGTGACATCGGCTGGTCAACATGACGGTATGCAGAGCAAAGCAACGCGTCCCGCGCCTTCCGTCGAGATCATCGACACGCCGCGAGAACGGCCTCCTCGACCGTTCCAGATCGACAAGTTCACCAGCATCCCGTTCTTCTTGGTGCACCTGGCCGCCCTGTCGGCGTTCTGGGTCGGCGTCACCACCACCGACATCATCGTCTGCGTCGCCCTCTATTACATTCGGATGTTTGGCATTACCGCCGGCTATCACCGCTATTTTTCGCACCGCGCCTACAAGACCTCGCGCTGGTTTCAGTTCGTGCTGGCGGTGATCGGTGGAGCCTCGATGCAAAAAGGCGTGCTGTGGTGGGCCGCGCATCACCGCAACCACCACAAAAACAGCGACATGCCCGAGGACATCCACTCGCCAAAGCAGGACGGCTTTTATTGGTCTCATGTCGGCTGGATTCTGTCGAACGACTACGATCACACCGACTGGGATCGCATCCGTGACTTTGCCAAGTATCCCGAGCTGCGCTGGCTGAACCGCTGGCACTGGACGCCCGCTCTCGTTGGTGGAGCGCTCCTGTATGCCTTGGGCGGGATCCACTGGTTTGTGTGGGGCGGCATCGTCAGCAGCGTCCTTGTGTGGCACGGCACGTTCTTTATCAACTCGCTCGCGCACGTTTGGGGCAGCCGCCGCTATCCGACGACCGACACCAGCCGCAACAACTTCTGGCTGTCGCTCATCACGATGGGCGAGGGCTGGCACAACAACCACCACTACTACCAGAGCACCGCGAACCAGGGCTTCTTCTGGTGGGAACTCGACTTCAGCTATTACATCTTGAAGATGCTGTCGTGGGTGGGAGTTGTCTGGGATCTGCGCACCCCGCCCGCACACATCCTCCAAGGTAAGGCGACGGTGGCCGATGTAGTAAGTGATGCCATCACCGCGCCCGTGCCACCGGCGGCCCTGCCGAGTGCCTAAGCCCTCATCGTGATACACTGGGTGCTTCCAATTCTCCCTTGAGGGAAGGCCCCGATGTCCCAGCAATCCGCAGACGCTACAAGCGATTGGCAGCCAGCCCAACCCGGTGAACAGCGAAGTCCCTGCCCGGCGCTCAACTCACTGGCCAATCATGGCCACATTCCACGCAGCGGCATCGCCACCCGAGCCCAGCTCGTCTCGGCGATGGTCAATCGACTCGGCTTGGCAACGGCGCTGGCCGACAAGCTGGCCCAAGCAGCGCTCGAAAAATTCGGTCGTCCCGGTGAAGCCAACGAGCAGGTGCTGCACCTTCAGGATCTGTGCCAGCACGGCAAACTCGAGCACGACGCCAGCTTGACCCGTCAGGATGCCCACGCCGGGGACAACGCCAAGGTCGATGCCGGGCTGGTCGAGCAGCTCCTCGCGCTGAGCAAAAACGGACAGACGCTGACGCTAGACGATCTGGCAGTTGCTCATCAGATTCGCATGCAGCAGTCGGCCCAGGGGGGTCATCAGGTGCCCCCGAAGGCTGGCTTTGTCGGCACCGTCGAAGCATCCCTGCTTTTCTGTGTGCTGTCTCGTGGCGAGGGAGTCAGCATTGCCGACGCTCGCGAGTTCCTGCTTTCCGAGCGCGTGCCCCACGGCCTGCAAGGACAGGACATCACGCTGGCCCAGGTCGCAAGGCACGCCATCACGATTGCGGTGAAGGGCAACCTGCCGCTGTGCGACTCGGCCCGCCGTGCCAAAGAGGCGCTCAAGAAGTAACCACCATAGCCGCGCACGGGTTACATTCCGCTGCGCATGCCGCTCTTCGAACTTTTGCTGACAGCGCTCGACACGCTGCTCGCCAACAAAGTCCGCGCTGTGCTGACCACGCTGGGCGTCATCATCGGCGTGCTGTCGGTGATCTTGCTTGTTTCGCTCGGTGAAGGTGCGCGTAGCTATCTTGGCGATACGTTTGCCGGGCTGGGCTCGAACATTCTTCAGATCCAACCTGGAAGACGGGAAACCAAAGGTTTTGGCGGAGCGGCGCTTGGCACGGTCTACAAAATCACCCGAGAGGACGAACAAATCCTGTCGCGGCGAGCCACGTCGGCCGATGGCATCAGCGGCGTCGTGACCGGTGGCGGCACGGTCCGATACCTAAACCGTCGTCGCGACACGCTCATCCTGGGCGTCAACAGCCGCTTTACCGAAATCCGCCAGATGTCCGTCGATCAAGGTCGATTCCTCACCGATGAGGATATCGATGCTCGACGTCGCTTTGTCGTCCTCGGTCGCACAGTCCTACTGGAGTTGTTTGGCGACGAAAACCCTCTCGGGAAAGTGATCAAAGTGGCCGACGGTGAGTTCCGAGTGGTCGGACTCATGGAACACAAGGGCCAGACGCTCGGGTTCGATCTCGACGACATCGTGTTTATTCCGGTAACGACCGCGATGGATCTGTTTGCCGTCGAAGGTTTGTCGCACATCCTGGTCCGCGCCCGCGACAAAGTCAGCGTCGATCCCGCGATCGAGGAAATCACCGACATCCTGCGCCGTCGCCACAACGACCAAGTCGATTTCACGATTATCTCTCAAGATGACATGCTATCGACGGTAAATGGCATCATGAACACTTTTTCAATGGTGCTCATCGCGATTGCCAGCATCTCGCTCATCGTCGGTGGCATAGGCATCGCCAACATCATGCTGGTATCGGTACGCGAGCGCACCCGCGAGATCGGGGTCCGCCGTGCCGTCGGAGCCAAAAAGCGCCACGTCCTGCTCCAGTTTCTGCTGGAGTCGATCGTGATCTCGCTTCTCGGCGGCGTCATCGGTCTGCTACTCGGCGCGCTCATCATCATGGGCGGGCGACTGCTGTTGCCGGGGCTCCCGGTGCGGCTGTCCTTCGACATCGTCCTGATTGCGGTCGGTTTTTCGGGCCTCGTCGGGATCCTATCTGGGGTGGTGCCGGCGCAGCGGGCTGCCAGCCTCGATCCGGTCGAAGCGTTACGTTACGAATAGTCCGCTGGGCGAGGAATCCAGATGAGCGAACCGAAGCAGACGACGGAACCAACGCCGCGCTGGCTCAGCAAAGTGGTACTCGGTTTCGGCTTGGCCAGCTTGCTATCCGACGCAGGTCACGAGGCCGGAACGGCTGCGCTGCCCGTGCTGCTGACGACCATGGCTGCGGCCCCAGCAACGCTGGGCCTGATCGAGGGCATCGCCGATGGAGTGGTCTGTTTCGCCAAGCTGTTCGGCGGTTCGCTGGCCAATCGCCCCACGCTGCGAAAGCCTCTGGCGGTCGTGGGTTATGCGATCACCGGCTTGTCGATCGGCCTGTTCGCGCTGTCGTCGAATTGGCTGCACATCCTGGCGGCACGAATCCTCGGCTGGATGTTCCGAGGGCTGCGAAGCCCGTCACGCTCGGCGATGTTGGCCGACGCGGTGCCCAAACAGGCGCTCGGACGAGCAATTGGTTTTCATCGAACCATGGACACGCTCGGAGCGATCCTGGGGCCGCTGCTGGCGACTGTGCTGCTCTTGCGCTTGCCATTACGCCAGGTGTTCTGGGTTGCGATGATTCCCGGCGTGCTCGCGGCAGTGGCATTCGGCATTCTGGTACCCGCTCAAACCTCTACTTCGCGAAATCCGCCGCCCTCACTTATCGCCGGTCTTCGTGAGCTACCGCCGTCGTTTCGTCGCTTCCTGTTCGCGGTGCTCACGTTTGGGTTCGGGGACTTCGCCCGCACGCTGCTGGTACTACGTGCCACCCAACTCCTCGGAGCCCGGGAGTTCCCTGGTGGTGGCGCAGCCATTGCGATCCTACTGTTCTCACTCCATCACGCGGTGGCGGCAGCCTGTGCCTTCCCCATCGGCTATCTGTCAGACCGCATGTCACCACGTAAGCTGCTGGCGGTCGGCTATGCTCTCGGCATCGTGACGGCCCTGGCTGCCGCTTTTGCACAGCCGTCGGTGCTATTCCTCGCTGGCATGTTCTCCGTCGCTGGCATGGTAATTGGTATCGAAGAGACCATCGAGGGCGTGCTGTGCGCCAAGCTGGCCCCTCCCAGGCTGCGCGGCTCGGCGTACGGAATGCTCGCGGCGACGAACGGCATTGGCGACATGGTGGCCAGTTCTGTCATCGGGGCTGTGTGGGCCTGGTACAGTCCGGAGCTGGCGTTTTCGCTGGCCGCCGTCGCTTGCGGAGTCGGCACGGTCCTGCTCGTTATGCTGGTTCCCGACGAGAGTCCGCAGTCCGCTTAGTGTGCGAAAGGCTACTTCGGTCGATGTGTCGAGATTCGCTGCCACGCCAGCAGACACCCGACACTCACTCCGAGGAAGCCCAGACCCGCTGCAAACGTCACCCCGTGACCGGCGCGTCCATCGAGCCAGCGACCCACGTAAATACCAACCAACGCCGGGATGACCACCAGCCAGCCAAGTCCGACCATCGTCACGGCCGTGCTGATGATGCCATGCTCCTCGCGACGGTGACGCTCGCGACGGGCCTCTAGTCGCTGCGCCGACTCGGGCAGTTCATCGACACGACCTGGATTGGAGCTCTTGTCGATGGTCATGGCTCACCCGGCAGCCGACGTGAACCTCCGCCTCCACTGCGCTGTTCGTGCCGCAGATAGTCGGTCATGTGGCTGAGCAGCGACCCTTCCATCCGCGAAAAACTCTTATGCGCCTCCGCTTCTTGCGCGGCCGCGAGGGAGAGTCGACTCTTCACCTCTGTCGACAAGATCCGTAGGTTGTCGCTCGGCGTGGCCTCTCGGGTGAAGACCTGGACATGTTGCCCCTCGGTCACCAGCATCACGCCACCGCGCAGCCCGACGAAGTGCTCACGGCCAGTCGCCACACCATCGGCAACTTGATCCGTATTCTCCGATTCAAGTCGATAAATCAGCACGGACACCGATAGCACCGTCAGAAAATCGACGTGCCCCGGCAAAATTCCAAACGATCCGGTCGCATCTTCGGCCCGCACGTGGCGAACCTCACCGATATCGAGCACTAGCTGAAGAGGCGTGACGATCGTAAGTCGGAGACTCCGTCGCGAACTCATCGGCTCGACAGACCGCTCGGTCATCGACATCCTCACGCTTCAATCGGGAAGTCAGTACGTCAGCAGCGTCACCACCGGATGCCCGCTGAGTGGAGCGCGCCCACCCAAAAACGATAGCTCTAGGACAAAGCCAAAACCCAGAACCTCTGCACCTTGTTTCTGACACAGTCGAGCAGCCCCGGCGGCGGTGCCTCCCGTCGCCAGAACGTCGTCAATGATGACAACTCGCTGCTCAGCAACCGCATCTTCGTGGATTTCGAGGGTACCGCTACCATATTCCAGCGCATAGCTCTCTGTCACTCGACGATAGGGGAGCTTGCCCGGCTTGCGAACCGGCACAAAGCCAAGTCCGAGCCGCTCAGCGACAGGCGCTGCAAAAATAAAACCACGCGACTCGACGCCCACAATCATCGTTGGACGAAGCGGAGCCACGCGCTCTGCCAAGAGCTGGATCGAGAGGCGAAACGCCGTCGCATCGGCAAGCAGCGGCGTGATGTCTTTGAACAGAATTCCCGGCTTCGGAAAATCGGGGACATCACGAATGTGACGGGCTAACAGCGACACGCCTGGATCAGAAACCATGCTCCGCACACTATCATCGCGAGGACGATTCCCAAAGCGCCGGAGCGCTACATGCCGACTCGTCTCATGCCACCACCAGGACCGCCACCTCCACCAGCCCCACCCGGACGTGCGCCCGCGCCACCGGAACCAGTCGAGCCGGCCTTCTGGGCTTCGATGACAATGACCTGGCCTTCGCTGAGTCCGTCGGTGATTTCGGAAACCAACCCATCTGTGATCCCCACGCTCACCAACACCGGATGGATCTTCTCACCGTCAGGAATGAAGATTGGCGACTTGTTGCCCCGATCGCCCTTTCCGTCGCGGCGTCGCTCACGGCCCTCAAGCTTGCCATCACCGGATGCCCGCTCGAGCCGAGGCTTAAAGCGCAACGCTGCATTCGGAACCAGTATCACGTCTTTTCGCTCGGCGACCACCACTCGGACGTTCGCGGTCATGCCCGGTCGCAGCAGCAGCTCGGCATTGTCGACATCGAGAACCACGATATAGGTCACGACGTTTTGCACCGTCTGCGCCGCGTTGCGAATCTGCGACACCTTGGCCTGGAAGCGCTTGCCGCGAAACGAGTCGACCGTAAATTCAGCGCTCGCTCCGACCCGCAAAAAGCCAATGTCGGCTTCATCCACGCTGGCCAAGACCTGCATCTTGCGCAGATCACCCGCTATCTGGAACAGGTTCGGTGCCTGGAAGGAGGCCACGACCGCCTGCCCCAATTCCACGTTACGTGAAATAACGATGCCGTCTACGGGTGACAGAATCACCGAGTTTTTTAGATCGAGCCGCGCCTTGTCGAGCCCAGCCTGCGCTAGCTTGATGCCAGCCTCGGCAGCATGGACACTCGCCGCCGTACTTTGCTCAGCAGCCACCGCAGTATCGCGATCTGCCGCAGAGATGTAGTTCTTCGCAAACAGAGCCCGCGCCCGCTCGGCAATCCTTGCCGCGTTCTGCGCATCAGCCTTCGCCCGTACCAAGTTTGCTTGTGCGGACGCCAGGTTTGCCTCTTGGCTCTTCACAGCCGTCTGAAAAAGCGCCGGATCCAGCTCGACCAGCACCTGTCCCTGACGAACACTGTCGTTAAAATCGGCGTGTAGTTTGTGAACGATACCCGACACCTGCGAGCCCACTGGCGATAACAGGAGCGGCTGAATGGTACCCGTTGCATTGACGACCTGCGTGACGTCGCCCTTTGTTACCTTGGCCGTCACCCAGCGCGGTCCGTCGCTTTTCTGAAAAAAGAGCCGATACGCGCCAAATCCGATCGCGACCACAGCAACTGCGACGCTGAGCCAAATGACTAACCTTTTCCATCGAGGGGCCGAAGTTGGTTCGCTCATGGCGTCGTTCCTCCTCGTGTGTCGAGTTCCCTGGTCAGCTCGCCTAGATAAAAGCGCAGGCTGGCCCGCTGCTGAGCCAACGCAAAGTCCGCCTGGACCTGCTGCGCCAACGCCTGCATCGCCGATACCTGTGCGTCGCCCAGCTCGATCGCATTGCCGACGCCCGCACGATATCGACCGTCGGCCATCTCAAGTTGCTTCTTGGCTTGGTTGGCAAGCGCCACGGAGGCCTCCACCGTCAGCCATGCGGTAAGCACCAACTGAAGCGCCTGTTGAAGCTGACTGCGCACTTGCAGCCGTAGCTGCTGCAAGTTGGCCTGTGCAAGTGCGAGCTGCGCCTGCGCATCACGTACCGCATACACCGTCGATAGACCGGTCAAAATCGGCCAGTTTAGTCCGAGCGTTCCCGAAACCAGCAAGCCCGGCAGCGTCTGCGTCGTCACATCGAGACCGCTCACTCCACCGATCGTGCCACTGCTCAACGTTGCATTCGCACCGACGGACAGCGTTGGCAAGTAGTCCGCTTGCGCCGCCTTGAGTTGCGCTACTGCCTGGCGGACCCGCGCCAGCAGCGATTGATAATCAGGCCTCGACTGTAGCGTGGCATCGACGGTTGCATCAGGAATCGTAGCCACCGTGTCTGCGCTCGCGCCGCTGAGCATCGACTCGAGCGGATGGGGCGGCGGCAGCACCGAAACCAGCGGTCGCTTCTGCCACTGCATCCACTCCGCTTCGGGCAGACCCAGTGCTTGTAAAAACTGGGTTCGCGCCACTTGGACGTTGCCCTGGGCTTGCAGCACTTGTAGCCGAGCTTGCGCCACCGCAGTCTGGGCGATCAGCACGTCGATCTGCGGCTTGGTACCAATCTTAAAAAAGCTCTCCGCTTGTTTTTGGCGACGCATTTGCTGTTGCAAATTCTCGCTCGCCACGGCCGACAGCGCCTCCGCTTGCAGGACCGCATAGAAACCGCTCATCGCACCGAGAATCACTTGCGCTCGCACATTCCGTTCGTCGGTTTGTGCGGCCTGCGCGCCGGCCTGAGCGGCGGCAATCCGACCGCCCACTCGCCCGAAGTCGTAGACCATCTGGTTCAGCGCAAGCTGGCCACTCGAACGCAGGGTCGAAACCGCACTCTTGCCGTCCGAAATTCCGATTTGATAGCTGTAGTCGCCACGGACGCTTCCGGACAAGGTCAACTGCGGCAGCCAGGCACTACGCGCCGTCCCAATCCGCGCATCCGCCGAAAGCTTGGTCTGATGCGCCGCCGCTGCGGTAGGACTGTGATCGAGCGCGGTCTGAATCGCCTCTCCAACGGAAAGTGAAGGACTGCTCGCTGATGCCGTCGACATTTGCGCCGCCGCACGCTCCTCAAAGCCGACGCCTAGCAGCCCGAACATCACGATCGCAGCGTAGGGAATCACAACAATTCTGCTCAAGATCGTGTCTCCACCGAACGCAGAGCGCGCTGGAGCCGCACCTGGAACTGCGATTGTAACCACCGATCGGAGTCCACCGCTCCCCCGAGCAAGGTCGTCGCCGAGGTCGTCGCCAGCAGCGCGTACACCGACTGGCGCGTCACTTTCACCGGCTGAGACGGCGTGAGCAGCGGCGAACCCACATCCCCAAGCATCGCCAGCGTATCCAGCGCCAACAGCAGCGGCCAGACACAAGCCAGTCGCAGCCGGACCTGTTGCGATGGCAAGGCCAGCACGTACGGCCACGCCTCCTCACAGCGACCTACTCCGAGTAGGAGCAGTTCCCGGGTCAACAGCCGCAGCGAGCGCGCCTCCACCAGACTCTGCGGCGTCTCTTCGGTCAACGCAAACAGCCGTCCTGGCGACAGTCCAAACTGAAGCAGCAGTGGCTTGGGCACATAACAGCGGCCAATCCTCAGATCCGCAGCCATATCGCGAACGACGTTGGTAAGCTGAAGCGCTTTCCCGAGTGCCACGCCACGTTGTAGCAAAAGCGGCTCGGTCAGGTGCGTGAGTCCCGGCAGATGCGCAGCGCAGATCTCGGTCCAGAACTCACCGACGCAGCCCGCTGCGAAATAGGTATACTCGTCCAGCTCGTCGAGCGAGCGAAGCGCCACCACCTGCTCCGCCCGTGACACGCTGCCAGCCGCCGGAAAGCGTCGCAGATCCGTCTGCATCCCGGCGATGAGCTGACCCAAGACCTTGGCAATCAATCGCCGATCGTTGCTGGCACTGTGTTCCAGTAGCGCCAGACATTCCCCCAGCACCGATAGCAGCGTCCGCTCACTCGAAGGCAGCCCGCTCGTCCTCGAGTCAGCCAGTGCTCGCTCCAGCGAGAAAGTCAACCGAGCCACCGCCGCAACATCACCCGCACACGCCCGATCCAGCTCGGTCAGCAATTCCAGCCGAACCGACGGTGGGAGCAGATCGGTATCGGCGATGGTATCGGCGGCCCGCGCCAGCAGGTACGCAAGCCCGATCTGGGCAGCAACCGCTTCGGGAAGCACACGCACGCTGAGATAAAATGAACGAGAGACGCGCTTGAGAAGCGCAATGAGCGACGATGGGAGCACGGTTGGGGAGGGGCTACTTACCGGGAGGAGTGGGTGGCTTGGCTGCGCCCGGAGGAGCTGGCGTCGGTGCCAACACCGGTGGTCGCTGACCCATTGCCTTCAGCGCAGCAGCTTCGGCAATTGCCGCCTGCCTTTCGTTCTCCTCGGCGGGACCAATGTGTTCCTTGTTGGTATCGTCGAGCATCTTGTAATAGACCAGCAATCCGTCGCTGGAGGTAAAGCCCTTGGGGCTCGACTGGTTGAACACGCCCTCGAAGACGTACTGCTTGCCAATGGTCAGCTTGGGCTCACGGCCCCGGAAACCACGATACTCGGCAATGAGCAGCCCCTTTTCCTTCGAACCGTTCGGCTCATCGGAGGCATACATGTGAGGCTCCTCACAGTCTTTACACTTCTGCCCCTTCGGACAAACCGGACACTTGTACACCTCGAGCAGATAGGCCTTCACCTTGACCTTCTGGCCGACGTATTTGTTCTTGACGTCGCTGTAGCGCTTGAACTCTTTGCGCATCCCGTAGATCGAAACGGTCCCATCGGGATATTCGCGAGGAATGTTGGGCTCGGCAAAAGACGGTGGTGGCGGAAGATTCATCTTCACACCAGGCAGCAGCGTCGCACCAACGCCGGTCGAATCCAGGAAGCCCGCCAGACCCTTGTCGCAGCCCGGCACCATCGCGCCGAGCAAAAGGACGAGCGAGAGCCACCCCGTGCGTCGGAGCAGCCCATGCTTTTGCCCATTCTTGTGGACGAGCCGCCCGAGGCGGACGCGACCGGAAACGGATGCCAAGTTCATCTTCTGCCATTCCTCCTCTGCCAACTCGGCAGAGCGCCAAAAACGACGACCATCTTGCAGCTTTGCAAAAACAGGTACGTACGCAATAGGTTTATTTATATCGCTGGCAATAACAAGCGCGATGCTGATTCGTTACCACGGAGGCCATTGAGTAGCAACATCCGCAGCCGACGGACCCATCCTACTGCCGCAGCGATGTCCTGCGGGAAGTGATTGTCGCAAACCGCTCCCCCAATACACGGGGCGCAATGTGCAACCAATCAGCGGCCTGCGCTCGCTTTTGACCTTTTTCGCGTAGCTCTGCTGCGCAGGTCGGGTCAAACAGAACGCGCTCCAGCGCTGTGGCCAAGGCCCGCGCATCCGCCGCAGGCACCAGCAGCCCCGCCCCATCGAGCTGCATCGGCACCCCCCCAACCCGCGAGGCCACGACCGGACACCCTGCCGCAAGTGCTTCCCACACCACCACTGGTGAACCTTCGGTCCGCCCATCGGCCAGCAGCAGCGAGGGCAAGGCCAGTGCATCGGCGGCCCACAAAAGCTGCCGCTTGGCCAGTCCGCTGACCTCTCCGATGAATCGGCAGGCTAGACCCTGTTGCGCGGCCGCCGCCGCCAGCGATGCCCGTGCTGGCCCCTCCCCAGCGACAATCAGCTCGATTGGTTGTCGCACCGAGATCTGCGTGATCGCCGATAGCAGCACCTCGACCCCTTTGACCGGCACCAGACGGCCCAGGAATAGCACCGTCGGACGAGAAAACCCAAGCTGCCGGCGTGCCTCTCGACGATCAAACTCGGTTGAAACAAACTCGGCGGTCTCGATCCCCATCGGAACTACGACCCCCGGAGCGTCATCGATTTGCAAATGTTCGCCACTATAGACCAGCCGCGTCCGTCGCGAAATCCAGCGCACGATTCCGTGAGCGCGCAGCCGCCTCAGCAGATGAACATCTGATGAATGAGCGATCGCTACATGGGGCCTAAACCCCTGCAACAGCGTCGCCACGATCCCGCAGGGCACCAGCCAGTGCGACACGATCGCATCACAGCGGGACAGCTTCTTGGCAACGGTCCGAAGCAACTCACCAGAGAACCGACCGGCTTCCCAAAGCGTCGGCACAGGTGTTAGGGAAAGACCGTTCGCCAGTGCGTCCGGTGCCCCGCCGTGAAAAAAGAGTGACGACGGCATGCGATGCACGGTCACACCATCGAGTTCTTCCGAGAATCGGCCTGTACCATCGCCCGCACAAGCCACCACGACTTCATGCCCACAGCGATGCAGATAGCGGTTTAGACCATGGACAAAGCTGCCGGCCGAATCCCCCGCAAATCGAGGGTAAGAAGTGGTCACTACTCCGACGTGCACCGGCCCACCACCCGTTCCTCACGACGACGTCGCCGCGCCCACAACCGCCACGGCAGCGCCCGTAGCACCACAAACAGCACCGGATAAATCGCGGTCCGTAGCGAAATCCCCGAACGCCAGGCCGTTCCGTAAATCGTCCTCACAGGCACATCCTGGACCCGCGCCCCACCGACCCACAGTCGCGCCAGCAGGTCATTCGGATAGCCGTAGCGAGGAAATAGTCCATCGAGGTCAATCGCACCAAGCGCCTTCTTCGTCGCTGCGGTAAACCCACACTGGGAGTCAAATAGCTGCGGATAGCCCGCCGTCAGCCTGGTCAGCAGCGAGAGCGCGATGTTGCCGATGAGGCGCAACCTTGGCATCGTCCGCCAGACCTCACGATTGGCAAAACGATTGCCCTTCACATAATCTGCTTGTCCCTCAAGTATCGGCTGAAGCAGCGTCGGAAGATCGGCCGGGTCCATCTGGCCATCTCCTGCCATCACTACTGCTACATCGCTATCGAGGACCAATGCACGCCTGTATCCCGTCGCGACCGCCGCCCCAACGCCCTGGTTTCGCAGATGTCGCAGCACTTCAACCCCAGGCCGCGAATGCTCAGCAGCAACGGTTGATGTCCGATCAGCACTGCCATCATCGACGACCAACACATGATCGACGTACGCAGGTATCGTCGCCAGCGTCTGAGGCAGATTGTCGGCTTCGTTATAGGCCGGGACGACCACCGCGACCCGGAGCCCCTTATACATGGCTTGTGTCCCGTGCCGCGTCTTCGTCGGCGGCGGCTTGCGGCTGTAATGGGTTAGGGTACCCCACGGCTTACTGAGAGACGACGGTAATCTTGCCGTCGATGATATCCTTCCGCAGCGACTCGACGCGTTGTCGCACGGGGAAGGGAATCATGCCTCGTCGCGGTTCATCGTAGGCATAGTCGATTCCGCCCTCTCTCAGACCAAATACTTTGACCCCTGGCTCAAAGCGACCGTCGCGTAACGCGGCAATGATATCGAATACGCTGACCTCTACTCGTTTGACCATCGAGGTCAAGATGAAGCCGGGTGCCTCGTCCCACTGGTCGCTATCGACACCAATCGCTCGTCGCTTGGTTTCGCGAGCGGCCTCGAATACCCCAAGTCCGGTCGAGCCAGCGGCGTGAAAGATCACATCCGCCCCTGCTTGATACTGGGCCGTCGCTAGCTCTTTGCCTCGGGCTGGGTTTTTGAACGCATCAGCGCTGGTACCGGCATAGCCGACAAGCACCTTACACGCTGGACAGACCGCCAGTGCTCCCTGACGAAAGCCAGCCTCGAACTTGTGGATCAGCGGAATGTCCATTCCACCGACGAAACCAAGGATTTGGTGAGGAGACTGCAGCGCCGCGACTGCACCCACGAGAAAGCTACCTTCTTCTTCACGGAATTTCAGCGCCACCATGTTCTTCGGCGGGACCACAAATCCGTGCTCATCAAACTTGGCGTAATCGACACAGGCAAAGTGACGATCGGGATAGTCACGGGCAATCTGCAGCATATCGTCAGAAAATACGAACCCAACCCCCAAGATCAGGTCGAATCCACGCGCCGCCAGCAGACGTAGCCCCGACTCACGATCGGCACCATCCCCCGGCTCGACAAACTCGGCGGAAATCCCGAGCGTGCGAATGGCTTGGTCGACGCCCCGAAACGCGGCGTCGTTAAACGACTTGTCACCGCGCCCGCCCACGTCGAACACCAAGCCGACTCGCAGCACTCGCACCGAACCATCGCTGCGCGCCGTTTGATCAGCGTGTAACGGCCACAGCAAAACAACGTTCACCGCGACGAGGAACAACGTCACAAGCAGCAGCAGGTTTCGTGAAGCGGCTTTCACGCCGGAAGCTATACCACATGTGATAAGGCTCCTTTGACGAGGTCCACTTCCGATGCTCCTGTCGATCAACGAGAGCCAATTTTATTGGGGTCTGCTGGTCTCATTCTGGGTTCTGGCTGCCCTCACCGCGATCAACCTACTGTTCCGCGCCGCGCCCTATGGTCGCTACAAGAGCAAAGGCTGGGGCCCGGAGATCAGCGCCACCATCGGCTGGATTCTCATGGAAGCACCCGCTTCCCTTGCACCTCTCGCGCTATTTTTCATGGGTGCTCGACGGGACACGGTGCTGTGGGTATTCACCGTGCTGTGGCAGATCCACTACTTCCATCGCGCCTTCGTCTTTCCGTTCCGTCGCCGAGGAGGTGGCACCATGCCGCTCGTGATCGCACTGCTCGCGATCGTGTTTAACCTCGGCAATGCCTATCTCAACTGGCGTTTTCTGACGGAGCTTGGACCCACCTACGATCTTGCCTGGCTGACCGATCCGCGCTTTGTGATCGGTACCGGCATCTTCGGCATCGGCTTCGTCATCAACCAACACGCCGACTGGATCCTTCTGCACCTACGCAAGCCCGGCGAGACCGGTTACAAAATTCCGCATGGCGGCATGTACCGATTCATCTCATGCCCCAATTATTTCGGTGAGCTCGTCGAGTGGGTTGGCTGGGCGATCCTGACTTGGTCTCCCGGTGGTCTCACGTTTGCAATATGGACCGCCGCGAACCTCGTCCCCCGTGCCATCACCCACCACCGGGACTATCACCGCCGATTCCCCGAGTACCCCGCCGAGCGCAAAGCCGTCATTCCGTTCCTGCTCTGATCGCACGCGGCCCACCGGGATGAGTTAATGCGGGCCAGCCCATCCACGTCTCACCAACGCGAATACCGCTTGGAAGTAATGCCTATCGTCCAGCCGGGATGGCGCAAGCTTTGTGATGACGTAATAGAAGCGGAGGATTGTCGCTGTAAGACTAGGAGCTAGCTGCTCCTCGCGACGAAAGAGAGAGGGAGGGACGCCGGTAAACAACTCAGAATTGTAATACCGGCAGAAGATCGACAGGTTCATTGCCGTCGGCATCGCTGCCGACTGAGCAACTATTCCTCGTCGTCGTCGTCGTCGTCGGCCTTGCGGCGCTGCTTCTTGCCCTTCTTCTTGAGGACATCGCCCAGCTTGGCACCCATCTCACCCGAGCCAAAGCCCTGAGCAGCCGAGACTGCCGCCGCCCGATTGGCCGCCTTGATGGACAAGCCGATCTTGCGCTCCTGGGGATCAAGCGAGATGACCTCGACATTCACATCCTGGCCGGGCTTGAGCACCGAGCGAGGATCTTCGACGCGGTCGTCCGAAATCTCGGACACGTGAACCAGACCCTCGACGCCCTTGTCGAGCTCAACGAAGGCACCGAAGTCGAGCACCTTCTGGACCTTGGCCGGCACAATGCTGCCGACCTTGAACTTCTCGGGGATGATCGCCCACGGATCCGCATTGAGCTGCTTGATACCGAGCGAAATCTTCGGCTTCTCGCCATCGGTGGTGTCGATGTTGATGACCGCAGCCTCAACCTCGTCACCCTTGTTGAACATCTCCGATGGATGCTTGATCCGCTGCGTCCAGCTCATAT
>CALLYL010000188.1 GCA_937859535.1 uncultured Myxococcales bacterium | reverse complement strand
AGGGCAACACCGACAACACCGGCTCGCGCAACGCCAATCGCTCGCTATCGCAGAAGCGGGCCGACGCGGTGAAGGACTATCTCATCGAGAATCACAAGGTCGATGCGAAGCGCTTCCAGACCGTTGGCAACGGTCCTGATAATCCCGTCGCTCCAAACACCAGTGACGCCGGTCGTCAGCAGAACCGCCGGACCGACATCAAGGTCATTCTGAACGTGCAGTAACCATGGCTGCCGACGCGTCTAGCCAGAAAAAAGGTCCGACCCGGGTACCGCTGCGCTCGCGGGAGCCGATTTGGTCGCTGCGAAAGCCGCTTCCGGCGAGCTGGCAGTTCTGGCTTGGCATCGTGCTGCCGCTGCTGTTGCTGGTGCTGTGGGTTGCGCTGACCTCGGGGGCAAAACCGGTAGTCGGAGGCGCTTTCCTGCCGAAACCCACCGATGTGCTGCGGGTGCTCCTGCGCGATCTGGTGATCGGCAAGCCTGATGTGGTCGATGGCCATAAGGTGGTGGTGCGCGTCCTTCTCGATGCGGCGCTGGCATCAAGCTGGCGGATCGTGTTGTCGTTTTTGTTGGCGGCGGGCGTGGCGCTGCCGCTCGGGATCATGATGGGGGCGTTCGAGCCGGTGAACCGTATCGTCGAGCCGGTGATGGCCCCGCTGCGCTACATGCCAATCTCGGCGTTTATCCCGCTTACGATCCTGTGGTTTGGCATCGAGGAAAAGCAGAAGCTGGCGTTCCTCTTCCTGGGGGTGTTTGTCTACCTTCTGCCGGTGGTGATCAGTGCGATTCGGGCAGTGCCTGAAGAGCTGGTCCAGACGGCGCGAACGCTCGGCGCGGGGCGACTGCAAGTGGTGTTTACCGTGCTGGTGCCAGCGGCGGCCCCGGATATCTTCGATTCGTTTCGGGTGATGAACGCGATCTCGTGGACGTACGTGATCCTCGCCGAGTTTGTGAACACGCGCAGTGGTCTGGGCTATCAGATCCAGCTCGCCGGAAATCACCTGCACATCGACGAGGTCTTCGCGGGCATTCTCATCATTGGCGTGATTGGGCTTGTGTCCGACGCGCTGATTCGCTTCTGCGGCAACCTGCTGTTTCCGTGGCGTGAGGCTGGCCATGTCTGAGCAAGTCCCTTCCGCAGGCGGCGCGGCAGCAGTTCCTCCGGTTTCCCATTCGGCACCCGAGGGCGCGATCCCCGTCACCGTCCACCAAACCGCCATCAAGTTGCATGTCGAAGACCTGCACGTCACCTATCGCGGTCGCAAGGGCGAGGATGTCGAGGCGGTTCGCGGGGTGTCGTTTGACATCATCGACAAGCCGGGCGTCGGAGAGATCGTGGTCTTTTTGGGTCCGTCGGGTTGCGGCAAATCGACCATCCTGAAAGCGGTGGCTGGTCTGCTGCCTCCGACGAAAGGCCGGGTGCTGATCTCGGATCACGAGGTCGAAGGTCCAGGTCGTGATCGCGGCATGGTCTTTCAGCAGTACACGTCGTTTTCATGGCTGACCGTCGCCGAAAATGTTGAGTACGGGCTCCGCCTGCAAGGTGTCTCGACGGCGGAGCGGCGGACTCGGGCGATGGAGATTCTCAAGCACGTCGGCCTCGACCAGTTCGCCAGCAAGTATCCCAAAGAGCTGTCGGGCGGCATGAAGCAACGGGTGGCGATTGCGCGCACCCTCATCAACAAGCCCAAGCTGCTGCTCATGGATGAGCCTTTCGGGGCGCTCGATCCGCAGACGCGCTGGGACATGCAAGGAATGCTCGTCGACATCTCGCATCGGGAGGACAACACCATCCTGTTTGTCACCCACGACGTCGCAGAGGCGGTTTTTTTGGCCGACACGGTGTATGTGCTCAGCAAACGGCCCGCGCAGATCTTGCATCGAATCGACTTACCGACCTTTGCGGACCGCACCCACAAGGTGAAGGCGAGCCCAGCTTTTCGTCAGTGTGAGGAGCAGCTCTTGTCGCTGCTATATGCCAAGTGAGCGAGCGTCAAGAGGGCCCGTCGCGAAGCGGGAAAGACGCCGAGCCGCCGTACGCCAAGTACGCGTTTGCGAACCCGTACAACCTGTCGCTGCTCGCTGGGGCGGGGAGTGCGGCGCTGCTGACCGGACACTGGTGGGTCGGCCTGTGCGCGGTGGCGGCTGAGGCGGTGTGGATGCTGTTTGCGCCCGACTCGCGGCTGCTGCGCAAAAAGTGGTTTGACCCGATTTGGGACAGTGAGCAGGAAGCGGCTCGCAAGGCGAGGCAAGCGGCCAAGTTCAACGCGCTGCCTGATGAAGAGAAAGAGCGAGCGCTCAAGCTTCGGGACCAACAAAAGCGGATCGAGAAGATGGCCAAAGACAATGCCAGCTTTTCCGTCGATCTGCTGTCGACCGATATCGCCAAATTGGAAGACCTCGTCGACGACTTCCTCGATATGGCGGCGGTGTCGTCGCGTTACGATAGCTACTTAAAAGACATGAACCTGCCCGACATTGAGCAGGACATTCGTCGCTACACGCTGCAATCGGAAAAACTACCGGCGGGGGATGAGCGGCGAAAAGTGGCGCAGAAAAACCTGGAAGTGCTGCTGTCGCGCAAGGATCGCTACATGGATCTGCGACGGAATTTGCAGACTGCACGCGGCCAGATGGATTTGATGGAAAATACCTTTTTGCTGCTCGCCGATGAGATTGTCGGGATGCAGAACCCTCGCGAGCTGGGGGCACGTCTTGATGAGCTGCGCGAAGGCGTGGCGGCGGTGCAAGAGACCTCTCGCGAAACCGAGCGCTATATGCAGGGAACGGGCCGCTAGGACGTCCCTCGCTGACCAGGAAGCGGAGCATAGGAACACGATGACCACCTTGAGCACCTCGAAATCGACCCGGCTCCCGGTTTGGGCAGATGAGATTCGTCGTCGCTATCTGCGCGGGGAATCGACGCAATTTGTACTGTTTGGCAACGTCCATGACCTGATCCTTGATGATCCCGACGGTCAGATTGACAAGCGCAGCCCCGACGAAAAGCTGCTGCCGCTGCCAGAGTTTTTGGCCAAGGTGCTGCTCGAAAAAAAGTCGATGGTTGTGCTCTATAACGTCTCGACGGGCGTGCGCTTTGTGCGCGGGAAGCTGCCACCGGGATTCGAGGATCTGGCGCTTCAGAAAGAACCGGCCAAGGTGCTGCCGCTTCTGGAGCGTCTGCTGGTGACGCAGAACGGCGTCGCGCTGGTGATTGAGTACGCCGAGACCGTGTCGCCTGCTGGGGAGACAAGCTTTTCGACGATCGATGACCGGGCCTCTGTGGTGACGCTTCAGCGCTGGTCGATGCTGCCCGCGCTCGATAAGAACGACAGCCTGGTGTTTATGCTCGTCGAAAACCTGTCGGAGCTGCATCCCAAGCTGGTTGCCAATCCTCGGGTGGCGACGGTGCAAATCCCGATTCCCGATGCCGACTGCCGCCGCGCTCTGCTCCGCCACATCCGTCCCGATATGCTCAGCGACGAGCTAGAGATGATGACGGAGGTCACGGCGGGCTTAAAGAGCATCCAGATTCAGGGGATCTTGGCCCCGCACGAGGTGCCGTCCGACGACGAAGCCGATCGAACCAGGTTCATCATCGAGCTGCTCGGCGGTGGCCCGGCGGCGGCCGAGCGGGCGAAGAAGCTCGCGCAGATCACCCAAGGGATGCCTCGCACCGAGATTCGTCGTCTGATCGCACCCGATGGTCCGGTCACCACCAACTCGGACAGTGATGCGCGGGCGGAGGTGCTAAAGCTTATCGCGGCTCGGAAGCGCGAGATCATCGAGCGAGAGTGCTACAGCCTAATCGAGTTCGTCGAGCCCAAGCACGGCTTCGAGGTCGTCGGTGGTATGGACGAGGTCAAGCGCGACCTTCAGCTCATTGCCAAGAACATCCGCGAGGGTCGCCGCAGCCGGGTGCCAATGGGCCTTTTGTTCGTCGGGCCGATGGGCACCGGCAAGACCTTCGTTGCCGAGGCGTTCGCCAAAGAGTCGGGCCTGACCGCCATCAAGTTCAAGAACTTCCGCAGCAAGTGGGTCGGTGCCACGGAAGGCAATCTCGAGCGCATCCTCCAGGTGGTCCAGGCGATCGGTCAAGTCATGGTGATCATCGACGAAGCCGACCGCGCCTTTGGCAACCAGGGCGAGGATGACGGTGGCACCTCGAGCCGGGTGATTGCTCGCATCAAAGAGTTCATGAGCGATACCTCGAACCGAGGTCGCGTGCTGTTTGTGCTGATGACGAACCGACCGGACAAGATCGATATCGATCTCAAGCGCGCCGGACGGCTCGACCGCAAGATTCCGTTTTTCTACGCGCAGGCCGTCGGAGAAGTGGAAATTATCCTCAAGGCGCAGCTTCGCAAAAACAAAGTTGCGAACGATCTGACCTTCCCGATCGCAGGCGATGGGCTTCAGCCAATCGTCGGCATGTCGAACGCCGATATCGAGGCGGTGGTGCTGCTTGCCAGTGACTACGCGAGTCAGCGCGCTGAAGCCACTGGGGTAAGTGAAGTGCCAGTCAGCCTCGACGATTTGCTGCGGGCGGCTCGCGACTATCTGCCGCCGCGTGACATGGAGATGCTCGAGTTCATGGAGCTACTCGCGGTGTTTGAGGCGTCGAATCGCCGCATGCTGCCACCCAAATACGCAGACCTGCCGATCGAGGCGCTCCAAGAGCGGCTGCATCGGTTGAAAATTGTGGCTGGGAGTCGGCGCTAAGCGAGCCGACCAGCGACGACAGATTCAATAGAACCAGATTGCCAAACCCAGATTGCTAGCTGAAGGAGACGTGCGATGAACTTCTTTCCCGAAATTCCGCTGACGACCGCTCAGGCCGAAGCCATTGCTCGCGGCCTGTTTCACATTGCTCAATCGGATGGTCTGCACGAGCGGGAAGCGGCGCTGGTTGCGTCGTTTTGGGCCGATGCCGGCGGTAGCATGAACGCGCTGTCAGAGCTGGCACGTAGCGGGCCGCTTTCAAACGAAGAGCTTTCGGCGGTGCTCGACACGACGGAGCTGCGGCGACTGTTTGTGAAGACCGCGCTGCTGCTGGCGTTCGCCGATGGTCAGGTGAGTGGCAAAGAGAGCGATCTGGTCCGCAAGTACGCCGGTGAACTCGGCCTCGGTGGAGAGCTTGCGCACCTAGAGGAGCAGGTGAAGGAATACCTGCTCGGTCAGCTTTCCCACATTCACAACACCGCCGCGCTCGCCGAGATTGCCAAGAAGCTCAAGATTTAGCGCTACGGGCCGTTAGGGAGCCCACTTTCCGCAGACCACGCAGTTGTCCTTCTTGCTGCCAAAGCCGCAGTCGTTACAGATGTGAGCGCGGGCTTTGGTCGAGCCGACCCACTTGCCACAGCGAGCACAGTTGTCTTTCTTGCTGCCGAAGCCGTGATCACCGCACAGCCGGGCCGGAATCTTGGTCGAGCCCATCCACTTGCCGCACTTGGCGCAGTTGTCCTTCTTGCTGCCAAAGCTACAGTCACCGCACAGCATTGCGGGATAGTGCTCGGCGTGGGCGCGGCTCGCGGCGAGGAGGATCCCGGCAACGAGCGGAATTTCCACGAGAAATCTGCGACGGCTCTTGGTCTGCATGGTGGTCTCCTGGTTTGTCCGAATATGAGCCCATCCTACGCCTCTTTTTGCACATCGCTCGCACTAGGGATTGTCTCGCCTGCGCCCGTGTGCCTAAGATCGCGCCGTCATGGCGTACTTCTGCCACTCCTGCGGGAACGAGCAAATATTCGAAGTCAAGGTCGGTATCAAGGTCGGTCGCCGCGATACCTGCCCTCACTGCGGCAGCGACTTACACTGCTGTAAAAACTGCACGCACTACGAGCCGAACGTCCACAACCAGTGCCGCGAGCCCGAGGCTGCCTTCATTCGTGATCGCGCCGAGGCGAACTTCTGTCCGCACTACTCGATTCGCGACTCCGAGGGCTGGAAAGAGGATCGCTCGGCGGAGGACGCCAAAAAGAAGCTGGCGGCGCTGTTCAAGAACCTCAAATGAGCATCATTCTCGACGAAGAAGCCCCGCCGTTTGACCCAGAGTCGCGGCGGCTGTGTGGCGATCCAGCGTGCATTGGTGTCATCGGTAGCGATGGGCACTGCCGCGAGTGTGGTCGCATCGGTGAAGGCGAAGAGCCGAGGGTTCATCGCCTCGAAACCGACGATCCTGTGGCGGAACTTGCCTCGGCAGCGGTCAGCCATCAATCGGCAGAGCCTGCGGTCGCGGAAGAAGAGGAACAGGCTGACGACGATAGCCTTGGCCGATCAGGCGCGGAAGCAATCGAGGACCGACGGCTTTGTTCCGACCCGGGCTGCATCGGGGTGCTGAACGCCGAAGGCCGCTGTAGCGAGTGTGGCCGCACCTCCAACTTGGCCTAGGGTGCAGTCCGCCGCTCAGGTGGTGCTGGGCAGTGGCCGAAGTGCGCGGAAGCTGATACGTTTGGCGAAGAGAGACGGCTTTCGTCGAGCGTCGCCCAAATCAGCCCATGTGTCATTCGCTGTGGACCGTAACTAGCTTGTTGCTACTGCCACCGCTGCTGTGTGAAGCCGGGTGTTTGATCCCGATTCCACTCGAACAGCAGGTGAGCACCGATGGTGGCAATAATTTGCTGGTCCGGGCAGCGATTCCTCCTTTTGGCACCCAGCGGGCGACCTCGATTCTAGAAAAGTATTCGTATCAAGTCGACGTACTCACCGATAGCACCGAGGTGGCTGCTCGACTCTATTTGCAGCTTAATGGCACATGCTGCGATCTCAACGTCGATAACCCGAACGTCACTCGCTTTAATCAAGAAGCTCAAGCGAGGGCTGTTGATCCGACGACGGGTAGCTACTCGATGGTGTTCAATCAGCAGGTGCTCCCGTGCGCGACGGGTTTCGCGGGTTCGATTGCTTATGTAGTTCCGGTGGTGGCGTCCGGCGGCTTCGTGGATGGTCCGAGCGGTATTCGTCCCGAAGGACTCGGCGAGGTAGACCGCAGCCACTACTGGACGGTAATTTGTCCGTAGAGGGATTTCTTATGCCTAACCTTAAGCACCCTTCACCGAGGTCTAGCGACATGGTCTTGCGTAGTCGTTGGCGACGCTGGATCGGCCTCGGGGCGGTTCTGCCGTTCCTCATGCAGCTTGTGGGCTGTGGCGAGGATGCGGCTGCGCTGCCGATCGCTTGTAGTGGCGACAATTACTGTCCACCAGCGCGTAGTTCGGCGTGGTGGGCGATTCAGCTTTGGCCAACGGAAACCGGCGACAAAGTCGGTGCCGATCCGCACTGGCTGCTGACACCCCAAGAGGGTCAATCGCTTAGCTTCGATGGCACCGGATCGGCGCAGCTCCGCTTTCGGGCGGCCGCGCTATTGTCGGGTCTGGTGCAGACGGCGGACAATCGGGCGCTGGTGCGAGCACGGGTGCAGGCGACCCTGCCGAGTGCGATTCCTGGCCAAAACGACTACCGGTTCGATACCCAGACCGCCGAAAAAGTAGCTGGGACGTACTCGCTGCGCATTCCCACGCCCGCGCAGCCTGACGATCAGCTCTATCGGTTCTGGGTCGGCTTCGACGATGCCAGCCAAGCCAGCATGTATCCACCGATGTGGCTCGAACATCCGGTGACGGGCGATCTGGAGCTGCCAATACAGCTTCGACCAGCAACGCAACTTGCCGTGTTATCGGGGCGAATCACCAACCCGCTCGGCGAGGGTGTGGGCGGTATGTCGGTCCAGGTCTTCGACGAAAACAACCAACTGGTGTCCTCCTCGGCGGTGAGCTTGACGGCGAGTGGTGCCACCGGGGGAACCTATCGGGCGGTTGTCGACCCGTCGCTGGCCAAAAATCCGCGTGCCAACCTCCGGGTGGTGGTTCGTCCTGGCCCGACGACCATGGGCTTGCCCTCGCTGGAGGCGGTCCTGGCCCCACCGATGGTCGGAACCGAAAAGATCCAACACTTCATGTTGCCGTCTCAGCGGACGCCGGTGCAGTTCATGCTACCGGTGTCCGGACTTGGACCGAGTGGTGCTACCCAACAGGTCACGGCGGCCCGAGTGATCGCGCAGGTCCACTTGGAAGATGCGACGACGCCGAGTGGCGTGCGGGTGAGCTATACCACCCAGGCCGACACCGACTCACAGGGCATTGCCAAGCTCATGCTGGTGCCAGCGCCGAGCGGTGGTGGCAACTTGACCTATCACATCACGATCGTTAGCCCTCCTCGTACGCCGTATGCGTCGCTGTCGCGGGACATCCAGATTGGCCCGAGTGAAGGTTTGCTGGCGGCGGTGACGCTGCCCTCACGGCCTCGACTGATTGGGCGACTGCTCTCGGCCTTTGGCGAGCCAGTGTCGGGCGGACAGGTGGTCGCGCAGCCGATTGTGAAGAGTTCAGGTCCGACGAGTCCCCTCGATAGTGCTCCCGAGCCGACGTTGCCGCAGACCATTACTGATAGCGACGGGCGGTTTGTGCTCCGGCTCGATCCTGGCGACTACGACCTCGACATGATTCCGCAGCTTGGGACGGGTCCGCGCACTTCTCTCGATAACCAGCGCATCGGCGATACCGATATCGATCTTGGCGAGGTTCGGCTGCCTCGGATTGCGCTGGCGAAGATGCTGGTGGTCGGTCCGACGGCACTGCCCGCTCCCCAGGTCAAGGTGCGCGTCTTAGAGTTGCCCAATACCTCGCCCCGTTACGGATTGGCCTGTACGGCGGACCTGCCCTGCTCGCAGGTGGCCAAGGTGCGCGCCGAGGCGTTCACCGATAGCAAAGGACGCGTGCAAGTCCTACTGCCCGATAGCTCACCGACGGCTTCCTTTCTTCCGCACAGCCTTCGCTGAGCCGCTCTTGTGGACCGAGCGCTGGGGCTTGTCTGGTTTGGCGCTCGGCTTTGGCGCAAGCTTGGCGATGAGCTTCGGCTTGGACTCTTGGGTGTCGCCGTGCTTCACCGATAGCAGCGTTTGCGGCAGCACCGCCTGTAGGACCGCGTGTCGTTCATCGAGATAGCGTCGCGCAACCTCTTGAACCTGCGCTGCGGTGAGAGACAGCAGTTGCCGGTCATCGTCTTCGCCGCTCGGCAGTCCCAGCGCGCTCCGTCGCGCCAAAGCCAAAGCCAGTTCACCGCGTCGCTGGCGTTTGGTGGCATCCCGTCCGACCAGTCGCTGCTGGGCTGCCCGTAGCTCTTCGTCGCTCAGCGGATGATCGAGCAGCCGTCGCAGCTCGTCGCGTACACTCGCTTCCGCAGAGTCGAGGCTGCTCGGCGTCGTGACCGCACCGAACAAGAGCGCTCCACCGAGTAGCCCGCGTTCGAGACGAGCTTCGAGCTTGAGCAAAAGTCCGCGCCGCTCCACCAGTTCGCGCTGGAGACGACCGCCATCGCCGAGCAGCACCTCCTGCAGCAGCAGCAACGCAGCCCGATCGGTCGATTGAAGACCTGGAATTCGAAAGCCCAGGGCGAGCAGGGCCTGGTCGCGGGCGTGGTACGAAAGAAACTGCTTGGGTGCCTCAGTGGAGGGCAGTGCTGGTGCCGGATGAGGGACCGGATGGCTGCTGGTTTGCAGGCGTGACTCGACCAGTGAGATCACCGTATGGGGTTCAATGTCACCGACGATCGCTAGCGTCATCTGAGACGGAGAATAGGCTCGGCGTAGTAGCTCCAAAAGGCGGCGGCGCGAAAGCCCCGATAGCGACTGCACCGACGGTTCTAGCTGATATGGATGGCCGGCATAGAGATGGTTTTTCAGCAGCCGCAGCGATGGCTGAAGTCCTTGCTCCAAGTGACGGGTCTCGGCAACCAGTTGGCGACGCTCGCGCTCGAACTCGGACTCGGCGGGCTCAGGAGGCGACAGGCCATCGAGAAATAGCGGCAACGCTTCGTCTTCCATCAGGCTTGGCCACTCGCCCACCACGCCAAAACCATCCAGGTCGAGCTGCGTGGTGACCGTGCCGCGAAGCTGAGACAGCAGCTCGCCAAACGATGCGCCCCCGCGCCCCCGCGATGAGTGCGGCCACAGTCGAGCCATTAACACATGACTGCCCGCCGTTGCTTCGTCTTCGAGCCGCAGACCACCCGGCCAGCTCGCTGCCGCACCGACGACTTTGACGGTGTGATCGGGCACCACCAGCAGCAGCGGACCTCCCGGCACCTGATAACGCCACATGCCATCACTGGCCCTTTCGGGGGTGGTCGTGGTTGGTACGCTGCTTGGTCCTGCAAGCTGAAGCTGACCAAGCAGCCGCTGCCGAGCCCGTTCTAGCTGCGTCACCTCGTCGCGGGGCGAGCGAGTACGAGGCAACAGCCACAGCAGCGCCAGCGCGTCTGGTCGCAGATACCGGAGAATCGTCTTGCGCAGGGCCACTTCACTCAGCTCGCGCACGCTCAGCTCGTACCGTTCTTCGCTGATTCCGAGGGACGTGAACTGCCCCGCCCGTCGTGCCCGCCCACTTGGCGTATCGAGCAGCAAGGCCGTTTCCCCAAGGAGTCGCTGCTTGGCCCGCAGAAGTTCACCAGGTTCAATGTCGCGCTGGGACAGTCGGAACAGCTCGCCCAGCAGCTTCTGCGTTGCCTCTTCAAGCTGGCCCGACGGCACCGCCGCCTCGAGTAGCAGCAGACCGGGCTTCCGACCCGCGAAGCTCAGCGCTGATACCTCACTGCCCGGTCGTGTCCCCAGCGTGCGCAGGCCGCGCCCGGTGCGCAAAAGCTGCGCCCATAGGTCGAGCGCCGCCACATCCTCGGTGCTGGCTGCCACACCGGGTAGCGCTGCGGCCACGACCGCTTGACCGGCCGGATCGTCGTGCACCGCGACCAGCAATTGTGGCTTTTTGAGACGTGGTGGGTCATCAAGGGGTGGATGTTCCGGTGCGCTCGGACTGGCCGCGCCCTTCAGTCCCGAGATCAGCGACAGCAGCGGGTTGGCCAGCGAGTCGGTCACGGCCCCGCTGGCGACCACCGTCACGTGCTCGGGCCGATAGCTGCGCTCATAAAACGCCGCCACGTCGGCGACTCGCAGCGTGAGCAGTCGGTCCTTGTCACCGAGCAGCGGTCTGCCGTACGGGTGGCCGGGAAACGACAGCTCGCGGAGCTTTTCGACCGCCAGGCTGCGCGGCGAAAGCTGCGATCGGCGCTGTTCGAGGAGCGCTTGTTCACGCTGCCGGTTCAGCATCGGCTCATCAAAAGGTGCGGGTGGGGTCAGGATGGCTGCCAAAAAGTCGAGTGCCAGCTCGAAGCGTCCCTGCGGCAGTAGTAGATGGAAGACGGTGTGGTCGAGGGTGGTAAACGATGACACCTCCCCCCCGATGGCACGGATTCGCTCGTTGACGGACGCCGCCAGCTCGTGGAGCAGCAGCCGCTCACACAGATGCGACACCCCCAGTGCTCCGTCCGGTTCGCTCGCCACCCCGCCGCTGACCCACAACTGGACCGCTACCGTGCCGACCAAGCGATCCGGCAGAATCTGTACGCGGGCACCGTTTGGCAGGCTCTTCCACGCGAGTGAATGGGCGACCGCCGTGGAATTGGCGGTAACGCGCTGTGCGGGGTGGACTGCGACCACTCTTTCCGCCGTGGAATCGAGCGGAACCGCTGGAGTGACCGCGACGGTGGGTGCGGTGGGATGAGGTGGTGTCATCGCGGATCGCGGCGCGAGGTCTGGACGGACGCAGGCCACTGCCACGAGCAGCGCCAACATCCCGGCAGTTGCGGGCTTATCCACCTTGAACATTGCCGCTCTCGTACCGCAAAGCGTACAGCGACGCCAAGCCTTATCTCAGGTAGGCCTTTGCCGGCTTCTGCATCGTAGCGAGTTCTTCATGGGCTTCTTGCGTCGACATCTGGCATCGTAGTAGCTGTTTCAGAACCATGAATACGCTGATGAACACTGGCATGACTACGCAGGCTGGCCTCGAAGCAACGTCGATTCCGGCCCTGCGACCCCCGATTCCGGCACCGCTTGCGGGCGCGATCACGCACCTTTGTTCGTTGCAGCAGACCGATGGTGGCTGGGAAGGAGAGATGGTCTGGAACACCATGATCCTGTCCCAGTACATCTTGGTTCAGAAGGCCTGCGGGCGAGCGATTCCCAAAGCCGCTGCGGACCAGATGGTGAAGCACTACCGAAAGACCCGGACCAGCGACGGTGCGTGGGGCATGCACGGAGAGTCGCTCGGCTATGTCTACTTTACGACCCTGGCCTATGTGGCGCTGCGGGTACTCGGGGTTTCGCCGCAAGATCCGCTGTGTGTGGAGTCTCGGCAGTGGCTCCGCAAGCAGCCAGAGGGAGTGCTGGGAATCCCGCACTGGGGCAAGTTTTGGCTGGCGATGTGTGGTCTGTACGGATGGGAGGGCGTGAACCCGTTTCCGCCGGAGCTGTTCGTCACACCGAAGTGGCTACCGATCCATCCGTTCCGGTTTTACAACCACACCCGCTACATCTACCTGGGAATCGCCTATCTGTACGGGAAGCGGTTTCAGATCGATTTGGGTGAGCTAACGGAGTCTTTGCGCCGCGAGTTATTCGATCGTCCGTTTGCGCAGATCGACTTTCACAGCTATCGGCACACCGTCGCCAAGAGCGATCTCTACGTGGCACCGAGCGTGGTGCTCAAGGCCGGCTATGAGCTGCTTCATCAGTACGAAAAGAGGCCGCTGCGCGCACTCCGTGAGCACGCGCTGGGATTCTGTCTCGATCGGATTTTGTACGAGATGAAGGCGAGCCGCTATCAGGGCTTGTCGCCGGTCAATGGACTCCTAAACTGTTTGGCCCTGTATGCGCACAATCCGCGTCATCCGGAGCTTGCCAAGTCCTTGGAAGGGATGGAGGCGTGGAAGTGGGAAGATGAGGCAGAAGGAATCCGTTACTGTGGAGCGCGCAGCAACACCTGGGACACCGCGTTTGCGGCGCTCGCGCTGTCGGAGTTGCCGCTGGAGATGCGTCCGCAAGTGGCCTCGTCTCTTCGCCAGGCGTATCAGCACTTGTGCGATCTCCAGATGCAGGACGAGCTACCCGATGCGGGGGCCGAGTCTTCACTGGAACAGCGCGAACCGATCTTGGGCGGCTGGTGTTTTTCCGATGGAGTACACCGCTGGCCGGTGAGCGATTGTACGGCCGAGGCGGTGTGTGCGTTGCTTACGCTACATGGTGAGCAGAGCCCAGTTCCGCTTTCCGATCGGATGTCCGTAGAGCGGCTCTGTCACGCGGCACGCTTCATCCTACGCAGACAGAATGCCGACGGTGGATTCGGCTCCTATGAAGCACGGCGGGCGGGCTCTGTGCTGGAAAACGTCAACCCTTCGGAGATGTACGGAAGCTGCATGACCGAGCGCTCCTATTTGGAGTGTACGTCGTCGTGTTTGCGCGGTCTTGTGGCCCTGCGGAATCACTTGGGTGCCCAGCTTGGGGGACCGCTTCTCATCCAGGTGAACACAGCGATTGCGGCGGCGGTGACGAGGCTCCGCGACAGCCAGCGTGCCGATGGTGCGTTCCCTGGATTTTGGGGTGTGAACTTTACCTACGGAACGTTTCATGTGATCGAAGCACTGCACGAAGCCGGGATTCCGGTACACGATCCGGTGGTGCAGCGCGCAGCCGTGTGGCTGATCCGCAAGCAGCGTCCCGATGGCGGCTGGGGAGAACACTTTTCGAGCTGTCTGTCTGGTGAATACGTACCGCATGAGCAGTCGCAGGTCGTAAGCACCAGTTGGGCGCTGCTGACGTTGCTCATCGCCTTGCCGGCATCTCACCCTGCGATCGAGCGCGGCGTTTCCTTTTTGTCAGCCGCGCAGCTCGCGGACGGATCCTTTCCGCAGCAGGCACAAGCAGGGGTGTTTTTCGGGACGGCGATGCTGGATTATCGGCTCTACAAGTCGTACTTCCCGCTGTGGGCGCTCGCCCGCTACGTCCGGCTGCGCAACCCACAGCGTGAGGAGGTAGGCCATGCCCGGTGTGCAGCGCTCCCTGGCGGATGACCACGGAATTCGTGCGACGCTGTTTTCGGCAGGTCGTCCTCGGCGGCGGCGCAATCGACTGATCCTGCCGATCTGTGTCGGTGTCTTTGGCGCACTGCTGCTGTTCGGGCTCCTCATTGGGCGGGCGTGGCTTTTGCCGCGCTATAACGACAAGTTTGGTGACCCGCCGCTACTCGGTCATCTGGAGGTCGATCGCAAGCTGCTGGCCACTAGCATTGCGGTCGGTCAGTTCGTGGTTTCGTACACTCCCGAACAGGGCGGTCAGATTTACGTCATCCACGTCAGCGAGCCCGGTCGACGCATCTGGGAGAGCGTTCCCGGAATGTCCTTTGTGGCGGCGGCGTATGGTCACGAAAAAGTCGATGAGTCGCGGGGCTCGTTCTTCTTTTCCGACAAAGCCACCGGCAGCACCTGTGGAACGCAAAAGCTGGAAAAGATCAGCGAGGTCGCCGGGACGGCACGGCTTACTGGCACGCTGCGCTGTTCGGGCGCGGGATCGGCACCGTTTTCGATGGTGTTTACCGCGCTGACGCCCAACCAGCTTGGCTTTGAGCTGCGGATCGACGACGACGATCTCAACCGCGCTTTCTTGACGTATGCCTCACCAGCGAGCGAGCACGTCTTTGGCTTTGGCGAGCAGTTTACCTACTTCGATCTGAAAGGTCGGCGGGTGCCGATTTGGGTGCAGGAGCAAGGAATCGGGCGAGGTCTCCAGCCGCTCACCACCGCCGTTGACCTGATGGCGCGTTCGGGGGGCAGTTGGCACACCAGCTACGTGAGCATTCCGCACTACATCACCAGCCTCAATCGCAGCCTGCTCACCGAAAACTACGAGTATCAGATATTCGATTTGCGGACGCCGGATCGGCTCCAGGTGCGGGTTTATTCGCGGACCCTCAAGGGCCGGATTCTGTACGGGCGGACGCCTGCGGATCTGATTCGCGAATACACCGAGTACGCGGGCCGAATGCGAGCACTGCCCGACTGGGTGCATGAAGGTGCGATCGTCGGCATCCAGGGCGGAACCCAGCGGGTGCAGAAGCTGGTCGAGCAGCTTGGCAAGGAAGGCGCGCCGCTGTCCGCCGTGTGGCTTCAGGACTGGGTCGGTCAGCGCAAGACCAGCTTCGGCAAACAGCTCTGGTGGAACTGGCAGCTCGACCGCAACCGCTATCCCGATTGGGAGGCGATGCGCAAGAAGCTCGACTCCCAAGGGGTGCGCATCCTGACCTATGTGAACCCGTTTTTTGTCGATATGGGACCGTCGGGTCGACCGGGTCGCAACCTGTTTGCGGAGGCGCGAGAACGCGGCTATTTGGTCACCGAACCGAACGGTCTGCCGTACATGATTCCCAACACCGACTTTTCGGCGGGGCTGCTCGATGTGACCAATGGCGAAGCGCGCAAGTGGTGGAAGGAGATCATCCGCACCGAGGTTCTGTCAACGGGGGCGTCCGGCTGGATGGCTGACTTTGGCGAAGCCCTGCCGTACGATGCCCACCTGCAATCGGACGTCGCGGCGCGGGCCTTTCACAACCAGTATCCCGAGGAGTGGGCCAAGCTAAACCGCGAAGCGATTGAAGAGAGCGGGCGTGGCGCAGAGCTGCTGTTCTTTACGCGCTCGGGATATCGCAAGAGCCCCGGTTCCTCGACCCTGTTTTGGTTGGGTGACCAGCTCGTGACCTGGGATGTCTATGACGGCATCAAGAGTGCGGTGGTGGGCATGCTATCGGGCGGCGTGTCCGGTTTCAGCCTCAATCACAGCGACGCCGGTGGCTACACCACGATTGTCAACTCGCTGGTCCGGGTGACCCGCAGTCGCGAGCTGCTGTGGCGGTGGCTGGAGCTGTCGGCGCTGAGCCCGGTGATGCGAACCCACGAGGGCAATCGACCCGACGACAACTTCCAGATCGACGGCGACGCCGAGACCCTGCGGCACTTTGCTCGCTGCGCCAAGCTGTACAAGGCATGGGCGGTCTATCGAAAACAGCTCGTGGCCCAGGCCGCCGCCTCCGGAATGCCGGTGGCCAGACATCTCGCGCTGCACTACCCCGGAGATCCCAACGTCTATAAGGCGTCGTTCTAGGAGTATTTGCTCGGCCAGGACTTGCTGGTGGCCCCGATTACTGATCCTGGGGTCGTGATGGCCAAGGTGTATCTGCCCGAAGGAACCTGGGTTCACGTCTTTACGGGTAAGGCCTTTGCCGTGGCAGCGAGCGGCCAGCGGATCGAGATCGCCGCCCCCCTGGGTCAGCCCGCGCTGTTCTACCGTCAAGGCTCGGCGATGAGCGAGCCATTCCTCAAGTCCCTCAAGGATCAAGGACTGTTCTAAATCTCCGTGCCTTGGCTGCGTGGTCAGCGGATGATCATCGGACCAACAAGCGGTCTTGCATTGGGCTGACATGTGGTATGTATCTCGCACTTCTTACTCCCTGAGGAGGGTGCGATGATACGTAAGCTTGCCGTTCGCTCGCCCGACGCTGAATCTGCCAGCGTCACTTCTCGGCTGACCGGGACACTGCGCCACTGCCTGGCTTGGGCGGCGGCTCTTACCGTCTTTGGAGCCGCATCTGCTGCGATGGCTGCCGGGCCGAAAGCCTGCGTGGTCTATGCCTGCAGCGACTCTTCAGCGACTGGTGACATCAAGTCCAAGCTGGATGGCACCAAGCTGTTCGACAGCGTCACGATGATTGATGCTGGCTCTTCTGCACCGTCGGACTCGACGCTCGCCAAGTGCGACACGGTCCTGGTCTTCGGAGACGTCAATCGTGGCGGCTTCAGCGACCCAACCGGTGTCGGCAACGCACTCGCTGCCTACATCGAAAAAGGCGGCGGTGTCGTCGTCGCTCTGCCGATGTACGGTGGCTACTACTATAACTCGCCGACGGGGACGAACTGGAGCAAGTACCAGCTCATCGACAACAGCTCGTCGATGTCCTACGTCAGCAAAAAAACCCTGGGCACCAAAGACACCCACGCGGTGCTCTCTGGCATCACCAAGATCGAGACCAACGGCAGCACCTGTCGCGAGCGCTCCAGCGTGGCGGCCTCGACCATTCGTGCCGGTGCCAAGATCGTGGCTTCGTGGAACGACGGCAACGGCATGATCATCACCGGCTTCCCCGGTGGCCGTCCGCGCATCGACCTCAACATCTACCCGGTGTCGAGCGACATCGGCTACTACGGCTGCTATGACTCGGCGAGCGATACCGCCAAGCTCATCGCCAACTCGATGGTCTACGTCGCCAGCCCGCTTCGCGCCAACCCGTCTCCGGCGGACTTTGGCGAGGTTCCGGTCCTGGGCAGCGCTGACCTGAGCGTTGATTTTGAAAACCAGGGCTCGTCGCCGATCACGGTGGGCAGCGCCGACCTATCCCCAGCGGGCGTGTTCACCGTCGAAACGATTGTGTTCCCGAAGACGCTGAACCCCGGTGACAAGCTCACCATCAAGGCCACGGCCAAGCCGACCGCTGCCGGTCAGGCCTCTGCGATCTACACCTTGACGCCATCGACGCCGAACGTTGCGCCGGGCGTGGTGCAGCTCACGGTCAAAGGACTTGGGCCTCGCTACGATGCCCAGCCCAGCCAGATCGACTTCGGTGGCATTGCGGTGGGCATGACCGCTCCGGTGGTGACCGTAAACGTCACCAACACCGGTGGCGGCTACCTGGGCTACACCAGCGCCAGCGTGGATGATGCGACGAACTTTGCGCTCGAAAGCGTGCCTGGTGCAACGCTGCTTGGCTCGGGCGCTGGCGTCAGCTTCGACGTCAAGTTCAAGCCGACCCTGGAAAAGGCCTACAGCACCAACGTGCGCGTGGCCTACTCGATCAACGGTGTGAACTACAGCGGCATCGTCACGGTCCGGGCTTCGTATGGGAAGCCGAAGATCGTGGCCCCGTCCTCGCTGGTCCTTTCGCCCGTGCGCGTGGGCGGCACCGGACCGGATCAGATCATTACGGTGCAGAACACCGGCCAAGCCGACCTGAGCATCTCCAACCTCCAGTTCATCAGCGGTGACGTCAGTGACTTTGCTGTGGTGACGATGGCTTCGATGATGTCGCCGTTCAAGGTCGCCACCGCCAGCACGGGTGACATCAAGGTGCAGTGCAAGCCGAGTGTCCAGGGTGTGCGCCAGGCGGTGCTCGAGATCACCAGCAACGATCCCTCGCTGGCCATGGGCAAGACCAACATCGCGGTGTCGTGCCGTGGCACGGTCGCAAACTTCGAGCTCATCGGCGACAAGATCGACTTCATGGGCACGCAGCAGACCGGCACTTGCTCGTCTACGCAGTACGTCACCATCAAGAACACCGGCACCGACTCGCTGAAGATCCTCAGCCTGGGCTTCACCGGTGCCAACGCCTCGTCGTTCAAGCACACCGCCCCGGCGACCCGCACGGTGCCCGGTGGCGGCGGTACCTTCGTGATCCCGGTGCAGTTCTGCCCGGTCGACATCGGCAGCCAGACCGCCGACCTTGAGATCGCCACCGACTTCAAGACCGGCCACGTCGCCAAGGTTCCGTTGACCGGCACGGCCTCGGGCCCGAAGGTGGTGGTCACACCCGGCAACCTCGACTTTGGCGCGGTCTACATCAAGACCACCTCGACCTCGAAGCAGATCAAGATCACCAACGAAGGCGACAAGGATCTGGTGTTTGGCAAGAGCGTCCTGACCCCGGCGATGGGTGCCTTCAAGGTGTCCGGGTTCCCCACCGAGGGCAAGATCCTCAAGAAGGGCGATCCGGCGATTGTGCTCGACGTAGTGGCTGGCCCGCTGACCGCGATGCAGCAGTCGGGTGAAATCAGCATCATCGTCAACGACCAAGTGAAGATGGGCAACATCCGCATCCCGCTGTCGGTGACCGGCGTTCAGGCCGAGCTCAAGGTCGACCCGATGATGATGACCTTCCCGCTCACGATCATCGGTCTGCGCTCGCAGGAGCTGACCTTGAACGTGACCAACACCGGCTCTGCCCCGCTCACCGGCCTGGACCTGTCCGTCAGCGGCACCGCCAGCGCCGACTACGTCGTAAACGGCGACCGCACGGTGGTCCTGGCTCCCGGCGCGAGCGCTCCGTTCAAGGTGGCCTTCAAGCCGACCGGCAACGGCACCCGCAGCGCCATCCTGGTCGTCAACGCGGCAGGTCTGATGTCGCCGGTGCAGGTCAAGCTCGATGGCACGGGCAAGCTGCTGACCATTAGCTGCTCGCCTGATGACAAGAACCTGGGCATGGTCCGCATGGGCGAGATGGCAGAACTCAAGGTCATCTGCCGCAACTCCGATGCGAGCGACATTGACTTCGTCACCGGCTTCTCGGAAAACCAGGACGACTGGTCGGTCGATCCGGCGACGGGCAAGCTGCCAGCCGGAACGCCAACCGAAGAGGGTCTGGTCACGCTGGCGATTACCTTCAAGCCGACCGCAACCGGACCGCGTACGACGGTGCTCTCGATCAAGACCAAGGAAGGCCTGGCGATTGGCAGCATCAACCTCGACGGAACCGGTCTGCCGATGCCGAAGGAGAAGCCGCCCGAGATGACCGGCTGCTCGACGAGCGGTCGCGCCACCTCGCCCGCTGGGACGCTGATCACGCTGCTACTCGGTGCCGGAACCTTGCTGTTCCGCCGTCGCCGAAGCCGCGCCGCTCTGTAGTCTGGGCAAGGCCCGTCCGGGGGGACGGGTCGTCTGCGCCGCGCCGCCTCGTTCGTCCTTCGCTACAGCCTTTCGAGCAACCCCTGCTGTTCCACGCAATTGCCGATCGCAGCCATCTGCTCTTTCACGAGCGCTGCGAATCGGCAGCCCGTGTCCACCCTCAGCCCTGGCAGAGCACTTGACGCAAGCTCGCGCACCAGCCGCAGCCGCGCTGTTTCGGCGGGGCCGGGCCGCTGCGCCGATACCCGATAACTGGGGGACAGCGGCCCCAGCACGGACGAACGCAGTCGCACCCACTGATACTCATGCGCGGCCTGGACAAAGCCACTGTCGGTCAGCGCTGAAGTCACCGCCCCCGGCCACAGCGGCGCTTCATTGTCCGAGGTCTGGTCATGCACCAGCATGCCGACGAGCGGTGCGGGCTCTAGCGCCACGAACTGGCCACCTGGGGCGAGCACCCGCCGCGCCTCGCCCAGCAGCCCGGTGAGTGGCCGAATGTGATGCAGCACCAAGTTGGCGACGACCAGGTCGAAGCTGCCCGCGTCAAACGGTAGGTCGAGCACATCGGCGATGACACAGTGCAGTCGGCTGCTTTCGCCGCCGGTTTCACGCTGGCTCGCGTGCGCGGCAGCGGCCCAGATTTGTTTCGGCACTGCGTCGACCGCCCACACCTCGGCGGCCCCCGCTTGCACCAGCGCTTGGCCGAGCATGCACTCACCCGCGCCGAGTTCCAGCACCCGCAGCCCCGAAAGCCGGTCGCGATCGAGGAGCCCCAGCGCATCCACCACGCCCAGTCCGACAAGCTGGCCCTGTCGCCACCACCGCCGCTGCCGCTCGAGCTGCTCGTGAAGGGCGGACGGCTCGACCCGGTAGAACGCGAACTCGGCTTCGGCCCGCCACGGCGGACGGGGCACAAGCAGCCGTCGCAGGTTGTGGGCCCAGTCGGTGACAGCGGAACGTAAGCGGCTCGGCATCGGGCGCAGAGCTTAGCGCTTCGCCAGGACGGCTTGCTTGGCTTCTTGCAGCATCTGGTCGTGCTCGGTGGGATCGGCCCAGCGCGCTTGTCCCTCGGGCGGCAGGCGGTCGATCGGATCGAAGTAGTAAAATAGCTGGCCGGGCTTGACCGCCGGGGCCGAGTACACCGACACGCCCGTCACCGGGTTGTAGTGCTCGTACGAGTGGGCATCGCGCTTGCCACCGCCGCCCGGCGCATCCATCACGAACATCGGGGTGTTAAAGCCCGCCGTCGAGCCGCGCAGCGTCTTTTCGATGTCGAGGCCCGCCCGCAGCGTCGTTCGCATGTCCTCGGTGCCCTGGACCATGTCGTGGATATAGACGTAGTAGGGGTGGATGTTCACGTACGCCAGCCGCTTTAAGAGCTGGCCCATCACCTCGATGCTGTCGTTGACGCCGCGAATCAGCACCGACTGGTTGCGCACGAAGATGCCACGCGAAAACAGCACCTGGATCGCGTCCTGGGTGATGCCGGTGATCTCGCGAGGGTGGTTGAAGTGGGTGTGCAGCATCACGTCTTTGCCGAGCTTGCGGCCCTTCTCGACGACGTAGGTGAGCGCATCGACCCACTCGTGATCGGAGAGCAGCTTCTGCGGCATCACCGCCGGGCCCTTGGTCGCAAAGCGCATCCGCCGAATGTGCCCAATGTCGAGCAGCGCGTCGCCAATCTCGCGAAGCTGCGCCGGGCGCAGGTTGTAAGAGTCACCGCCGGAGATGACGATGTCCTCCAGCTCCTCGCGGGAGGCGATGTAGGCGAAGGCCTTGTGCCAGCGCTCCTCGTTGACGCGGAGGGTGAACTTTTCGACCTGCGGGGTGTCGACGCCGACGGCATAGCTGCGGGTACAGAAGCGGCAGTAGACCGGACAGGTATCGAGCGCCAAAAACAGCGCCTTGTCGACGTAGCGATGGGTCAGTCCCGGCGTCGGGGCATCGGCGCGCTCACCGAGTGAATCGAGCCCCAGCTTGGGATGGTCCGGGAGCAGCTTCGAGCGCACCGGGATAAACTGAATCCGCAGCGGGTCGGTATACGGGTTCTGCCAGTCGATCAGCGACAAAAGGTACGGCGAGACGCGGATGCTCATCGGCGACTGCTCAAAGCCCGCCGCCACGTCTGCGTAAAACTCGGGGGACACCAGCGCCTGCACGGTGTGGAGCAGCTTGTCGGCGTTGGTGATGGTGTGCTTCGACTGCCACTTGTGATCGATGAAGGTCGCCTCATCGACGTTGGCGTAGGCCGGGATGTGCGACCAGAATCGGTCGCGGCGGAGCTGCCGATGGGTGAGCGTCGCCGGATCGACCGGCGGTTTCAGCGCGTGCGGGACTGCGGTTTCGGAGACAACGGGAAGCTTCGTGGGTCCACTTGCGTCGTTTTGCATAGAACTACCGTCAAGCCTTGCTACGCCCATGCGGGCGCAAAGAGGGTCCAAAAGGAGCGAACGGGTCAGCAGCCAGGGGCCGCTACACGTCAGGCTCGTGACGGATGTTGGTGAGAAACCACACGACAGTCTCAGGATAGAGAAGCCAAGTGCTCACTGTCAACCTGCGCCTTTGCGCACGCGAAAGCCCATCCATCGCGAATGGAACGCCCGCTGCTCCCGCAAACGGTCTTCCATCGCAAATGGATCGCCCGGCGCGTGCGCAAATCGGCTTCCATCGCGAATGGATCGGTCCGAGCTGTAGGGAAATCTGGCTCCATCGCGAATGGAACGCCGAAACCGGAGCCGGACCCGCGCTCCATTTGGAATGGAACCGGCTATCCAGACCGGAGATGCGAATCCATCGCGAATGGAACGCCAAACCCGAGCTGGATAAGCCCCTCCATCGCAAATGGATCGCCAAACCCAAGCCCCCTCAGCCGATCCATTCTGGATGGAAGCCCCACTTTGCACGTTTCGCCTGGGGCCCCGCTACCCTGCGAGAACTTTTTCGGGCCCGCGAGCGGTCCGAAAAAGGCTCTCCGGTCGCCCCCAGGCTTTTTGGTCAAACGTTGGTTTCCCAGCTAGCTCTCCCACCGCTTTAGTTCGGTGGTTTTGAACTCGGCGAAGGTGCCGTTTAGGATGGCGGCTCGGGCTCGGGTGGTGAGGTCTAGGTAGTAGTGGAGGTTGTGGAGGGTCGCGAGGCGGCAGTAGAGGATCTCTTTGGCGATGAGCAGGTGGCGGAGGTAGGAGCGGCTGTAGCGGGTGCAGGTCTCGCAGGTGCAGGCGGGGTCGAGCGGGGACAGGTCGTGGCTGTACTTGGTGTTGCGGATGTTGACCTTGCCCTGCGAGGTGAAGAGCTGGCCGTTTCGGGCATTGCGGGTCGGCATCACGCAGTCGAACATATCGATGCCGGCGGCGATGGCGTGGACGAGGTCGCGGGGAGTGCCGACGCCCATCAGGTAGCGGGGGCGGTCCTTGGGCAGCTCGCAGGCGACGACGTCGAGGACCTCGTACATGGTCTGGATGGGCTCGCCGACCGCGAAGCCGCCGAGTGCGAAGCCGTCGAAGGGCAGGGCGCAGATCTCGGCCATGTGCTGGCGACGGAGGTCGACGTGGATGCCGCCCTGGACGATGCCGAAGCGCTTCTGCTTGCCGAGCGGGTTTGTGCCATCGGTGAGCATCGGCGCGGGGACCGAGAGGCAGCGGGCGGCCCACTCGGTGGTGCGACGCATCGCGGCCTGGGCCTCGGCGGGGGGCGACAGGCCGGGCGGGCAGTGATCGAAGGCCATGGCGATGTCGGAGCCGAGGACGGCTTGGATGCGCAGCGACTCCTCGGGGGTGAGCATGCGCAGGGAGCCGTCGAGGTGGGAGCGGAAGCGGACTCCTTCATCGGTGATCTTGACGAGGCCGCCTTGCACGACGCCGGACAGCGCCGCGCCGAGGCTGAACACCTGAAAGCCGCCGGAGTCGGTGAGGATCGGCCTCTTCCAGGTGGCAAAGCGGTGGAGGTCGCCGTGGGTGGCGATTACGTCGGTGCCGGGCCGCAGCCACAGGTGATAGGTGTTGCCGAGGATGATCTGGGCGCCGACTTGCTCCAGTTCGGGGGCGGTCATGGCCTTGACGCTGCCGATGGTGCCGACGGGCATGAAGATCGGAGTCTCGACGACGCCGTGGGGGAGCTGGAGTCTACCGGCTCGGGCCTTGCCGTCTTGTCCGTCGAGCGTGTAGATCGGGGGTTCGGTCGTCATCGCTTACATCCGGGTGGGGAGGAGCATGGCGTCGCCGTAGCTGTAGAAGCGGTAGCGGGCGGCGATGGCTTGCTGATAGGCGTGGAGGATGCGCTCGGTGCCCGCAAAGGCGGCGACCAGCATCAAAAGCGTTGAGCGGGGCAAGTGGAAGTTCGTCAGCATGGCGTCGACGACGCGGAACGGATAGCGGCCCGTGGGTGGCTGCGGCCCAGGCTGTGGATAGATAAACAGGCGGGTCTCGCCAAAGCCGGGCTGCGGGACGGTGTGGCCTTCGAGGGTGGCCGATTCGAGGGTGCGGACGACGGTGGTTCCGACCGCTAGCACCTTGCGTCCGTCGCGGCGGGCCCGGGCAATCGCCTCGACCGTCTCCGGCGGGACCTGGTAGCGCTCCGAGTGCATGACGTGCTTGAGCGGGTCGTCATCGCGCAGCGGCATAAACGTCCCCGGTCCGACGTGGAGGGTGACACTGGCGCGCTCGATGCCGCGTGCCGCGAGCTGTGCGAGCAGGGGGTCGGTAAAGTGCAGACCTGCGGTTGGGGCAGCGACTGAGCCGAGCTCTTTGGCGTAGACGGTCTGGTAGCGCTCGTCGTCCTCGGGGCTGGCTGACTCACCACTGAGCTGACGCTGGCGCACGATGTACGGCGGCAGGGGTAGCTCGCCCGCTTGGCTGAGCAGCTCGGTGAGCGGGGTCTCGGTCGGGAAGTCGAGGATCGCGCGGCCTTCGCCTTCAACGGTACGTACCGTCAGCGTGCAGCCTGTAAGCGGCTGTCCCTGGCGGTCGAGGAGCGACAGGCTGGCCCCTTGCCGCAGCGGCTTGCTGGTTCGGTACATCACCCGCCAGCTCGTCGCCGCAGCGGTCGTGGCGTTGTGGGGCTCAAGGAGCAGGAGCTCGACGCGACCACCTGGCTCGCCACCTGTACCGATCTTGCGGGCGAACAGTCGGGCGAGCAGGACCTTGCTGTCGTTTACGACGAGCAGTGGCTTTTCGCCGACGAAGCGCTCGATCAGGTCGGGCAGCTCTGCGAAGGTGTGATGGGCGACGTGATCTCGACCCACAAGAAGCAGCCGCGACTGATCCCGCTGGGCGGCGGGCTTGGTCGCGATGAGCTCCTCGGGAAGGTCGAAGTCGAACTGGGCGGCGGACAGCGAAGACATCAGGCGCTAAGCCGGCGTGCGAGACAGCACCGAGTGACGCTTGCCGTAGCTGAAGTAGATGACGAGGCCAATGCCGAGCCACACGAAGAAGTTGATCCAGGTCGCACCGTCCAGACCCGCCATCATGCCAAGGCAGGTGATGATGCCGAGGACCGGCACCACGGGTACGAATGGCGCTTTGAACGGTCGGGGCCGGTCGGGATCGCTCTTGCGCAGCACCAGCACCCCGAGGCAGACCAGCACGAACGCAAACAGCGTCCCCATCGAGGTCAGGTTGCCCGCGATCTCGGTGCTCAGCGTCGATGAGCAGGCCGCGACCACAAGGCCGGTCAGGATCGTCGAGCGATACGGCGTCTGGTACTTGGGATGAACCTCGCTGATGCTCGCCGGAAGCAGTCCGTCCCGGCTCATCGCGAAGAACACTCGCGGCTGGCCCATCATCATGACCAGCACCACGCTCCCGAGTCCGGCCAGCGCGCCAATCGAGACCAGCATCACACCCCACGACACGCCCGCTCGCGACAGCGCCAGCGTCACCGGTGCCGGATCTTTTAGCTCCAGGTACGGCACCATTCCGGTCAGCACTCCGGCGACGGCGATGTACAGCACCGTGCAGATGACCAGCGAGGCAATGATGCCAATCGGTAGGTCGCGCTGCGCGTTCTTCGCTTCCTCGGACATGGTGGTGATGGCGTCGAAGCCGATGTAGGCAAAGAAGATGGTGCCAGCGCCCTGAACGATGCCCCAGGGACCGAACGGCACAAACGGCGACCAGTTGGCGGTGTTGACGTGCATGGCACCGATGCCAAGGAACAGCAGCACGGCGGCAATCTTGATAAACACGATCGCCGAGGTGGCGCGCACGCTCTCTTTGACGCCGACGATGAGCAGGACGGTGATGATGCCGACGAGCAGCACCGCAGGGACGTTAAACAGTCCGTGGTGGATGACCCCGGCGGCGTCGGTGTAGGTCACCATGTAGCCGTTTACCCACTCGAAAGGCAGGTGTAAGTCAAAGCCCTTTTCGAGGAAGCGCACGAAATACCCGGACCACGAGATGGCGACGGTGATGGCCCCCACGGCGTATTCGAGGACGAGGGCCCAGCCGATGATCCAGGCGAACAGCTCACCGAGCGTCGCGTAGGCATAGGTATATGCGCTGCCCGCGACGGGAATCATTGCCGCCATTTCGGCGTAACAAAGACCTGCGAAGGCGCAGCCGAGTCCCGACAGCACAAACGACAGCACCACGGCGGGTCCGGCTTTGGTCGCGGCCGCGTTGCCGGTCAGTGCGAAGATACCGGCCCCGATGATGGCACCAATGCCGATCATCGTTAGGTCGAAGGCCGATAGCGACTTTTTCAGTCGACTTCCCGAGCCCTCGGACTCGGACATGACTTGGTTGATGGACTTGGTGCGAAAGAGCGGGGTCGCCACGGTGCCTCCTCTTGTCGTGCGGCCACCGTCGAGGTGACAACAGACTGCGGAACCTTACATCGGGGACTGTACCGGCGGAAGAAATTCGTCGCCGGCACCAGTGGTTCATGCGGGTTGAGTCGCTGACAGTGGCCTAGAAGTCGTCGTCGTCGTCTTTGCCACCCTTGATCGACTGGAGCAGCGTATAGGCCGCCTTGACCTTGGGATGGCTCGGGTTGTTGCCGAACATCTGCATGACCTTGCGGCAGTTGTTGCGGGCCTGGGCCGGGTTCTTGGCGACCATTCCCTTGGCCTGCGCGAGTAGCTGGTCGGCCTGCGCGTCCTTGGCAGGATCGCCACCGGCAGCGGGTGGCTTGGCAGCGGTGTTCCCGGAGCCACCGGCTTTGGCGGCCAGACCCGAGATTTTGCCGCTCAGGAAGCCCGACAGGCCGCCACCGAGCCGCTTGTCTGCGGAGGCCGCCGCTTGGTAAGCAGCCAGCGCATCTTTGGGTGCCGAGGCTTCCGCCTTGCCAGCCTTTTCCGTTTGAGCCTTGACCTCTTGGATGTCCTTGATGGTCGCTGCTGCCTTGGGGTTTTTGCTCGC
>CALLYL010000187.1 GCA_937859535.1 uncultured Myxococcales bacterium | reverse complement strand
TCCGAGATCGACGCGGTAGCGGTCGCCGATGAGCGGCCCGAGCGTGACCTCGCGCGGCTCTATGTGAACCAGTCCCTCTCCATGCACGACGAACACGATCGAGCGCGCCCCGGTACGGATGACCGCGCTCTCAGGCACCGACAGACCTCTGCCGAGACGTACCTCGATTGTCACCGTCACAAATGCCCCTGGAAGCAGACGCCCGCTCGGATTCGGGAGCATGAAGCGCACCTTGCGCGTCCGGCTCGCCTCGTCGATCGTTGGATAGAGGAATGAAATGGTTGCATCAAGCGGCGTCTCGCGCCCTTCGACCGCGAGCTGGGCCTTATCGCCAACATGTACGTAGGGAACATCCGTCTCGTACACGTCTGCCAACACCCAAACCGAAGAGAGATCGGAGAGGGTGTAAAGCTCTGCCGATGGCTCGACGTACATGCCCTGGAGCGCTTCCTTGGCCACGACAGTTCCGGAACGCGGCGCGAGGAGCGGAAACGTTCGGTTTACCTGGCGCGTCTTCTCGAGCCTCTCGATCTCCGCTTTTGGTACGTCCCACAGGGAAAGGCGGCGACGGGCAGCCGCAAGCAGCGGGTCGTGCCCAGACCGGGGGCCCGTCCCTTCTAAGACGGAGAGATATTCCAATTCGGCGGCGTAGATGTCCTGGCTGTAGATGGAACAGAGTGGCTCACCCTCGCGTACCTGGCGTCCGATGAAGTCGACAAACACGCGATCAATCCATGCACGCACCTTGACGTGTACGTGTGCGGTGCGTGTCTCATCGAGGACTACCGACCCGACCGTGCGGAGCGTCCGTGTGAACTCCCGCTCATCGACCAGGGCGGTCGAGAGGCGCAGCGCCGTCACCTGGGCTGGTTCCAACGTCAGCGGTGAGTAGCCAACCGGAGCCTGCATATGGTCCGCATGAGACTCGAGTGCCGTGGCGTGGAGTTCGTGCTCCCCAGCGTAGGATCGGGCGTTTGAGTCAGCCGTGGTCTCCCCGGTGCCTGCGAACGGCCAGCTCTTGCGTGCGTACTGAACGCCTGTCGCAGCGCCCACGATGGCGATCACTCCGAGGAGCGCGATCCACGTCTTTGCTATGGCGGTCATGGGTTTCCCTCCGCGTCGGTTGAAGCACCAATCGCTCGCCGCAGCCGCGCCCAAGCGAGCCCCAGGTTGACCTGTGCCATCACTTCATCCATTCGTGCTTCCAGTAGCTGGGTAAACGCCAGGAGCGAAGACGCCAGCGGCACTTGCCCGGCGGCATATCCGGCGAGCTGGCTCTGCGCCCCTTTTTGGCTCAGCGGTAGCACTTCCTGCTGAATGGCTCCGAGCCGTGCTTGCGCGGCGGATACAGACTCTCGGGCCGCCGCCGCTTCGCCGGTGATCATGACGGTCATCGCTTGCAAGTCCGCATCGGCCATCTGAACCATCGCGTGTGCCTCGGCGACACCAGCCCGTAAGCGCCCCCGCCACACGGGAAGGCTTAGACCGAACATCAGCATCCAGCCCGCGCCATCGGTCATGGTGTAAGCGGGACCGGTTCTCACAAAGCCCATCGGGAAGTACATCGAGCGCATGACGTCAACATCCGCCCGCGCTCGCTGCTGCTCAGCGCGCATCATCGAAAGCTCTGGACGACGACCAAGCGCAGCCTGCGTCAGCGCTGCTGCGGGAAGCGGGGGAGTCTGTGAAGGAACCGAAGCGAGCGGCGGAATCGGTGTCTCCTGGGGCAACGCCAGCGCCGCACGTAGCATCGCCTCCGCGCCACGAATCTCCGCATCAAGCGCTCGCCGCTCCGCACGCAACCGAGCCTGGGCGCTCTGCGCTTGCAGCACGTCGCCTTGAGCGGCTCGTCCCGACGAAAAACGCGCCATCGTCGCTGCCACAAGCTTCGCTGTTAGCGCGAGCTGTTCATCGAGAACTGCGGAGATTCGCCGTCGCTCATCGAGCATAAAGAAGGCACGGGCCGCGTCCTGTTCAACATCGAGCCCCGCCCGTGATACGAAGGCTCGCGTCCCAAGTGCCATCGCTTCGGCAGCTCGCCGCCTGTGGTGTAGCAAGCGAGAGAGCGGAAAGTCTTGCTGAAACTGTGCGCTGGCATCGGCTCCCTGACCCATGAACGGGATATGGTCGGCAGAGAGCATGATCATCGGGTCTGGTGGAGCGGCGACCTGGGCTGGACGGTTTTCGGCAGCTGTTGCTCGTGCTCGCGCCGATACGATTTCCGCTCGCCGCAGCCGTGCCAGCTGAGTCGACTGTTCTACCGACAGTGGCGACGGCAAGGTAACGGACTCCTGCGCATCTACCACGATGGGAAGAAGGAGCCACACCGCAAGCAGTGACCCCAAGCCAGCAAGCAGAGAGGTACATTTTTCCGTCGGATTCGCGGTCGAGCACAGACTCAACGCGCGGCAGCGTTGGTGCGGACCAAGTGTCCGTCGTGGCGACATCTTCCCCATGGGCAAACCTTCTTTCCAGCCTGTGGGCTGCAAGTGCGTGAAGGCCCTGCCCGAGCTGTCGAGAACGATAGCTACAACATGGGCAGACCTCATCCGTGAATTCGCAGCGCGAACTCAGGGCAGAGGTCTAGATTCGTAGGATGGTGCGCAGAGAGGGGGGAGGGCCGCGCCGGAAGGGATCGCCACGCGTCAAACGGCGTAGCTGCAAGGGAGCTGGCTCAGCAACACTCATGAGCGGAGGAGATACTGCCAGTAGCGCCACAACGATGCGGTCGCGTGACTGTGGATTTGCAACCTGGGGCAACTGTGCATCCACAACCGCCGGAGCGGTCAGCTTGCAGCAGTCGCCAACGTGCCACTCTGGCTGAGATTGTGCCAACCCTTGTTTTTCCGGTGGAGAACAAGGGTCTAGAGAACGTCCACCATCGGTACAAACATACACGGGCAGCGTAGGCACCAGACCATGGGCCAGCATGAAGATCGCGAATAGGAGGGCCACGAACCGCTGCACAGATCGAACCGTACTCCCCCGCCTTTGTCCTCTGCAAGTCGAAAGCTCGCTGCCGTCTACCGGGGGCATCACCTCAACGCGGCTCGCAAGCCGTTGAGGATGATGAGCACCTCGCTGCCTTCGTGACTGAGTACGGCTGAGAACATGCTCAGGTCTGCCGCGAACGTCCCGACGACCAGCCCCACAACGATAATCGCCGATAGGGTGATGTTCTGAACGATGATGCGCTGGCTGCGTCGGCCCAACTCAAACGCATAGCGCAGCTTCGAGAGGTCATCGGCCATCAGCGCCACATCCGCTGCGGCCAGCGCCGCGTCCGAGCAGCGCGTGCCCATCGCGATGCCGACCGTCGCCGCCGCCAGCGCTGGCGCATCGTTGATGCCGTCGCCGACCATGGCCACATCTCCGTACTTGGCGCGCAGCGCCTGGATCTGGGCAACCTTGTCCTGGGGCAGCAGCCCTGCGTAAAATTCCTCGATCCCGACCCGCGCAGCAATGGCGCGCGCGGTTCCCTGGTTATCTCCAGTCAACATGAGCACCTGCTGTACGCCCGCAGCTTTCAGCGAGCGAACCAACTCAGCAGACTCGGGCCGAATGGTGTCCGCGACGGATATGAGGCCGAACAGCTGCCGGTCCAACAGCACGGCGAGCACGGTCTGCCCTTGTTCTTGTGCAGTGAGGTGCCAAGTCGCTTCGGCGTCCTCCATGACCAAGCCCTCCGCCTGCGCCGCCGAAGGCTTGAGCACGGCCACCCACTTGCCCTCTACCTGCCCGCGGACTCCAGCTGCTGTGATGGCACGGAAGTCGGTAGCCGGAGGGATGCTCAAACCCCGCTTCCGCGCCGCCTGCGTGATGGCGGCAGCGAGCGGGTGCTCAGAGAAGTGCTCGACGGCTGCGGCCAGCCGTAACACGGCCTGCTCATCGCCGTTCGTAGCATGAACTGCCGTTACCTCGGGCCGACCGAAGGTTAAGGTACCCGTCTTGTCGAGGGCGACCGCGCGAACTCTTCCAAGCGCTTCCACCACGCTCCCTCCTTTGATGAGTACACCTCGCCGAGCCGCCGAGCCGATTGCCGCGACCAGTGTGACAGGCGTTGATACTGCCAGCGCGCAGGGTGAAGCGGCGACCAGGAAGCTAACCGCGCGTCGCAGCCACAGCATCGCATCGAGCCCGACAATCCAAGGGATTAGCGCAACGCCTATCGCTGAGAGCAGCACCACTGGGCTGTAGATTTGTCCGAACCGTTCCACGAAGAGCTGCGACTTCCCCTTCTGACGCTGGGCGCTCTCCACCAGATCGATGATCTTGCTGACCGTGTTGTCCTCGAACCGCTTGGTCGTCTCAATGACGAGGGCACCGTTGCCGTTTAGCGTGCCGGCGAATACGGTGGCACCCACCGCGCGCTCTACCGGCATCGACTCTCCTGTGATAGGGCTCTCATCGATCGCAGAGGCCCCATCGCGGACAATGCCGTCCACTGGAATCGATTCGCCGGGTCGCACCACAATCCGCTCGCCCACATTGACATCCTTCACGTCCACCTCCAGCTCGGTGCTTCCTCGCAGCACACGAGCCTTGGGCGGAACCAGATCCATCAGCGCCCGGATGGCATGGCGCGTTCGTTGGATGGTGAATCCTTCCAGTGCCTCGGTGATGGAATACAGGCAAGCGACCAGCGCTGCTTCGCGCCACTGGCCCAACGCAGCGGCAGCGATGATCGCGATTGTCATCAGCAGCTCAATGCCGACCGACCGCTCCTTCACCAGCTCGGACAGCGCCTCTCTGGCAAAGTAAAAGGCTCCGCTGGCGATGGCCGCCGCATAAAGCAGGTATTGGATCAGTGGCTTGACATCAAGCCAGCCCGCGACCAGCGCGAAGACAGCGAACGCCCACGCCAGGCTCGAAGCTCGGACGGCTGCGCTCCCCCATAGGGTCGGTCGCTCTTTCGGTATCTCTTTGTGACAATCATCTGCGCAGGCCATCTCAGTCTCCCTGGTGAAGCGGCTTGGGATTGGGGGTGACGGGCCGCTGTATGAGCCCGTAGAGCGTCGGAAAGAGCAGCAGGGTCAACGCGGTGGCGCTGAGCAGGCCGCCGATGACTACGGTTGCCAACGGGCGCTGGACTTCGCTGCCGGGGGCTTGCGACAGAGCCATGGGAACGAAGCCGAGCGACGCGACCAAGGCGGTCATCAGGACGGGGCGAAGCCGTAGCTCCGCAGCTCGCACGATGGCTTCGACGGGGCTTATTCCCTCGGACTCCATGCGTCGGCTGAACGTCACCAGCACCAGTCCGTTGAGGACCGAGACGCCGAACAGAGCGATGAAGCCCACGCCTGCGGAGATACTGAAGGGAATCTGCCGTGCCCACAGAGCGACCACGCCGCCGATGATCGAGAACGGAATGTTCATGAAGATGAGCAGCGCCGGACCGAACGCACCGAACGCCAGCCACAACAAGAACAGAATCAGTCCCAGCGCCAGCGGAACCACGAGCATGAGCCGCGCCTTCGCCTCAAGGAAGTGCTCAAACTGACCGCCCCACTCGATGTGATAACCGGGATGTAGTCGCACGGCTGTGCCAACCTGGGCCTGGGCATCGCGCACGGTCGATAACAGATCACGTCCACGAACGTTGAACTCGACAACGTAGCGACGGGACAAACGCTCGCGATTGACCTGAACCGGCCCCGTTTCAATCCGAATGTCAGCCACATCACCCAGCGGCACCACCTGTCCGCTCTTGGACTTCAGCGGCAGCGCGGCCAGCTCATCCGTGGTGCCATCAAAGCTCGTTGCCACACGCACCATGAGATCAAAGCGCCGCTCTCCCTCGAACACGACGCCGCTCGGATAACCGACGGCAATCGTCTCCGTAATCTGGTTGAGGTCGGACAGCGTAAGTCCGTAGCGTGCCAGTCGCTCGCGATCGGGATCGATCCGCAGGTAGGCAAGCCCGGCTCCTTGCTCGGCGCGCACATCGACTGCTCCAGGCACTTTGGAGATCACCTGGACGAGCTTTTGGGCAGTCGTTTGCAGAATCTCTAGATCGGGGCCGTACAAGATCGCGGCAACGTCGGAGCGCACGCCGGCAAGTAGCTCGTTCGAGCGCATCTGAATGGGTTGCGAGATGGCCGTCGCCACTTCGGGAACCTCCTCCGCCAGACGAGCAGAGGCTTCCTGCGCGAGCTTTTCCTTGGTCATTCCTTTTCGCCACGCCGAGCGGTCGTGCAGCAAGACGTAGACATCGCTCTGTTCGATGCCCATGGGATCGGTTGCGACTTCGGGGGCGCCGATGCGGCCAACCACGCTTTGGATCTCGGGCAGACCACGCAGGGCTTTTTGTACGCGGGCCTCTAGTGCAATCGACTCACTGAGCGCAACACCCGGTAGACGCCGCACCTCGACGAGTAAGTCTCCTTCGTCGAGCTGGGGCACAAACTCCGCGCCCAGACGAAAAAACAGGCCGACTGCGACCGAAAGTAGCGCGACGCCAAGCGAGATCGTGACCCAGCGCCGTCGTAGCGCTCGTGCAAGCAGCGGCACATAGAACGCATGCACCTTGCGGACAATCCACGTCTCGTGCTCGTGCTCGCGGTCCTTCAGGAAGTAGCTGGCCAGAACTGGAACGAAGGTCAGCGTCAGGACGAACGCTCCCATCAGCGCGAACAGCACCGTGAGCGCCATCGGGTGAAACAGCTTTCCCTCAATTCCCGACAGCGCGAGGATGGGCAGATACACGATCGCGATGATGGCTTCGCCAAAGATCGTTGCACCGCGCACTTCCATCGTGGCTTCTTCGACAACCTGCAAGCGCTCGGTGGGAGACAGCGGCTTGCCTGCCTGCCTGCGCGCTTCGCCGAGCCGCCGCACGGCATTTTCGATGATGATGACCGCACCGTCCACCATCAGGCCGAAATCAATCGCGCCCAGGCTCATGAGGTTTCCCGATGCGCCTCGCGCCTGCATGACGATGATGGCGAAGAGGAGCGACAGCGGGATCGTCGTGGCCACGATGAGCCCCGCGCGAACATCTCCGAGGAGGAGAAGCAACACCAGAATGACCAGCGCGGCCCCTTCGAGCAGGTTGCGCTCGACCGTCCCAATCGTGCGACTGACCAGGGCCGCGCGGTCATAAAAAGGTTCGACGCGCATTCCAGAAGGCATGCTGGCCGTGATCTGCTTGAGCTTGTCCTTCACGGCTTCGGTCACAACGCGAGAGTTTTCGCCCATCAGCATCATGGCGACGCCGACCACGACCTCGCCTTCGCCGTTCATCGACGCGGCGCTGCGACGGAGCTTGGCACCAAAGCGCACTTCGCCAATCTGCGCGACCGTGATGGGAACGCCGTCCTTGGTTGCGCCGATCACAACCGTTTGGAGGTCTTCGAGGCTTCGCACCAGACCGCGCGTACCGATGACGTACTGCTCGCGATTGCGCTCGAGGTAGCCGCCGCCGGCATTGCCGCTCGACTGCTCGATGGCCTCGATGACCTCGCGTACCGAGAGCCCCGTGGCTTGCAAGCGCTGCGGATCGATGACGACTTGGTACTCCTTGTTTTCGCCACCGAAGCTATTGACCTCGACGACGCCGGGCACCATGCGCAGCTGCGGCGCAATGTACCAGTCCAGTGTCTCTTCCAGCGCCATCAGCGAGTGTCCTTCGCCGCGAACCACGAACTGATAAATCTCGCCAAGTCCGGTGCTGATTGGACCCATCTCGGGCTTGCCGTAGCGCACGGGCACGGCGGCTTCGGCTTCCCGCATGCGCTCGCCGACCATCTGGCGCGCAAAGTAGATGTTGGTGTCATCGGCGAACACCACCGTGACGACCGACAGGCCGTATCTCGAAATCGAGCGAATCTCGGTGACTTTGGGCATTCCAGCCATGGCCCGCTCAACGGGAATCGACACGTACTGCTCGACCTCGACGGGTGAGAGAGCTGGAGCTGAGGTGATGACCTGAACCTGGATGTTGGTGACATCGGGCACCGCATCGATCGGTAGATCTCTGGCCGCGCGCACGCCAAACAGGATGAGTAGCAGCGTCGCGACGAGTACGATCGGACGGTTCTGTAGGGACCAATGAACGATCGCGGAGAGAAGTCGCATGTCAGTCCTCCTCACCGAAGGTGTTTTTCAGAAAGACGCTCTTGAGTGAAAAGGCCCCCTGCACCACTACTTGCTCGCCGACCCGCAAGCCGCTGATGACCTCGACCTGACCAGCGGCAGAACGTCCGAGTTTGAGGGGATGGATCTCAAAGTGGCCGTCGGGCTGGCGCACGAAGGCCACATCGTCCTGCGCAACCCGAACCACTGCATCCAGTGGAACAACAAGCTGGGACCGTTGCGGGGCGACGTCGGGCACTGTGACCCGCGCTTTGCCAAAC
>CALLYL010000186.1 GCA_937859535.1 uncultured Myxococcales bacterium | reverse complement strand
GCGTTTATGCCGAGTCTCAAAGAGTTGGTGTCTGCGACAGTTAAGGAAGCGACATCTGCGGCGAAGGAGTCCACCGCACTGGCCAGCGCGAACACCACAGCACATGCAGATGTTTTAAAGCAAGCGCTCGCGGATCTACGGGAAGCCTACAAGAGAGATGCAGACCGGGTGGACTCTGCGATCGAGAAGATGGCCGACAGTTCCAACGGTCAGACGGTGCAGAGCGGGGGGTCGGGGGGACTGAGCGTGATTGTGGACCTTCTCAAGATTGGGAAGGAAGCGAAAAGCTGGTTGAACTAGCGGCGAGAGCCGAAGGGGTTTGCGATGAGCGATAGGAAGGGACTGTTTCAAGGGAGCCTTGGTGGGAATCGGGAATCGGCGGGGCCGTTCTCGCTACATGGCGTGGTGAACAACCTGATCCCGTCTGCGGTGAGCTGCGGAATCAATGCACTCGGCGGTGCAATGGCGCAGTGGGTCGGCCAAAAAGTCGATCACTGGAAACGCGGCTGGGGAACCATTGGTGTGTCTGTGCTTGCCATCTCGATCAAGGCCGCTGTGCAGCCCGTTGGGAAGGGGAACGCGCTGGAAGTGGCGTTTGCGATCCGTGATCTGGCGTCGGGTATGGCCGGATACGTGGGAGACGAGATCCTCGAATCGATGACGCTGATGTGGAAGAGCACGGCGTGGGTTCCGGGGAAGCAGTGGAAGCGCGACAACTACGTTTCCTACGCTGGAAAATACTATGTCGCCGCCGAAGACATCGCTGCAAGCGACAGTGTGAAGCCACCCGAAGAGGACAAGCGGTGGGTGGGAGTCGAACACAACAGCAAGCTCAGTCTGCAAGACGTCAAGGAATGCACGCGGATGGTGTTCCAAGACAAGGAACGGGTGGAGACGATCACCTCGTTCCTGGCGAGCAGTCTGGGCAAACAGAGGGGCTGGACAGAGGCCGAGATTGCGGACGCCAAGGGCACGCTGAGCAAAGCGATGTCGACGGTGGCCGAAGAAATCCAAAAGCTGTAGGTGCGCGATGTTCCGGTTGATGCTGCATCACAACGAAGGACAGAAAACGAGCTGCTTGGAGTCGCTGGTCGAGTACGCGATCCTGATCTCGCAGACTGCCTTCGCACAGAGCTTTGATTCGCTTGCGGTGGTGCAGCGATGGATCGCGCTACAACCGGTGAAGCCCGACTGTGGAGACGGAGCACAGCGGGGAGGGTGCAGCCCGACGCAGCGCAGCAGACAGTGGCCGCTCGATGGGATGAACTGCTGGGAAGCGACCGCCCACTTTGTGGGAGTGGCCCTGGCTCTCCGTCCGGAGATCACGGTTCATATCTACGATGTGGATACGTCGGAAGGGGGAAGGCACGTCTTCCCCGCGCTGCAAAGTACGTTAGGAATCGGGCCGATCTTGGAAGTGGTGTTACAGCCGGACCGGCCTCGGGCGCAGGCTTGGTACAACACGGTCGCGGACGTAGCGCACGGAATCGGAAGCGCGGTGCTGGGAGTGTTCGGGCTGGGTGTGCTGGTGCCACTTGTGGAGAAGGCGTGGCAGGCCGCACCGGAAGAGTACGGACTGAGCAAGTACCAGACAAAGCCGGAAGACCTCAAGCCGCAAGAGGCCAAGCCGCAACCCACCCAGAGCCAGGATGCCGAGATCCGAGCGCTGCAAAAGAGACTTGCGCAGCTACTGGGAAGCGGAAGCGTACAGAGTCCGATCTCGAAAACAAGTGGCGGTGGTGGCGGAAGCGCACGAGAGCCGACCTCACACAGTCCACGGGACCGAGACACCGCAGTGATCGAGGAACCGGGCGAGCTGCAAGACGTGGACGGGGAACCGCGTGACACCGATATGGAAGGGGTCGACTTCAGCGAAGGCGGAATGATCGTCGAGGAAGACGGCGGCGGACTGGACGCCGACTCGGGCGTCGTGGACTTCGACGAGGGCGAGAGCTTCGACGAGGGCGGGAGTTTCGAGGACGGCGGCGGAATGGATACGGACACCGAGGGTGTGGACTTCGGTGAGAGCGGCGGAGTGGACGAGTAACGCGCTGCGAAATGCAGCGGAGAAACCAGACAAGGAGAGACAGAACATGAACGGTTTGGCGTTTGCATTGATGGGTGGTGACCTGGACCCGGATCTGATTCGGCTGCTGACTGCACAGGACAAAGAGCGCCGCGATCGGATGGACAAGCTAATCGCGAACCTGGGCAAGAACGCGGTCACCGGATACCGGTTCTTGAAGGGACCGCCCAAGGTCGTTGACGCGACAACCCAAAAGGAAATCGATCCGAGCGACCCCCGGTATGCGGGTCTGATGGCGAAGTACCGGGCGGAACAAGACGGCAAGTTCGAGATGTTTGAGAACGCTGTGAACTCGGTGGTCGAGATTGCGCTGGAGTTCTCGAAGCCGAGCGCCATCGAGGCGGAGCTGATGGCGCGGATCATGAATCGCAAGCCTGCGGCGGATGCTCGCGTGAGTGCGGACTCTGCTCGGTTCAAGTAGAGAGCCCAACCGGACAACCCAAGGATGGGGGCCTTACGGGCTCCCTGAAACGAAGCAGAGACAAGGAGACATTCCATGGGAGTGTTGGACTTTCTGGACGTGAACGACGCCAAGATCGAGGAGCTGTGGAAGCGGTACTTGATCCTGCGCGGACTTCAGAGCGGTAGTGATCCGATTCCGCAGGGCGAGAGCCCGGTCGACTTTCGGCGCAAGTGGGAAAAGTATCTGTACTCGCAGTCGCCGAGCGGTGCAGTGGCTGCGACGAGCGCGGCGGGTGGCGGAAGCGTGACGGTGGTGGAGACGCCCAAGCCCGTGGTGAACATTCCCGACGGCGGCTTCTACGGAGATCCGAAGGAAGCGCTCGCCGCAGGGAAGGTGGTGCTGTTCGAGCACAAGGACTACCTGGGCGCGACGTGGGTGCATGGCGTGGGTCAGAAGCAGATGCTGACCGATGAGCCGTACATCAGCAACGACACCATCTCGTCGGTGATGGTGCCGCCCGGTTATGAGCTGGTGCTGTATGAGGCTCGCGACTTCGGCGGTCGAGCCCGGCGCATCACCGGAAACGTGGCGTTCTTGGGAGACGACTGGAACGACATCGCCTCGTCGCTGCAAGTGCGCAAAGTCGGCCCTGCCCAGGGTCGGCACCGCCGATAGAAGCGGGCCAAGGGAACAGACAACGCAGGTGTGAGCGCACAGGGATAAGGCATCCGGTGCGCTCTGGGAACAGCACAAGGAGAAATGGACGATGGCCATTTTTGGAAGCGATACGATTGAGACGTCGGGTGGAAGCCCGGCGGTAGGAACTGGGACCGGGGCGGGAACTGTCAGCAGCGATGGGCTGTGTGTCACTCCGCCAAACGGTCACCCCTCTTATAACCGCGTGGTGCTCGATACGCTGCACGGTGAAGGCAAGATCACCGCGAGCGAGTACAGCCGGGCCAAGGCCGGGCAGATGTCGATTGTGGATCTGTCGATCTCGACCGAAGAGCTGGCGCGACTGCGCTGTGACTCCGGAGAGAGCCGCAGCTACGATCCGCACCATGATCCGGATCTGAATCCGACGATCAGCAGCATTCCTGCGACCGTGAACGCCACCTTCGCGAGCGGCACCACGCCGACCGACAAGGCGCACCGGCTCACGATCGAAACGACCACGACCGGCATTCTGACCGGAAACACGGCGTGCCGTGTGAACTTCGCCCGCGAGTATGAAGACGACGGCGGAGTGGTGGCCCCGGTGGTGCAGGTGATCTGCGAAGACCAGCACACGCTCGACTGGGCGGTGGCGAACGTGACCAGCCAGCACTATGACCTCGTTTCGCGAGGCGGTATGGGCGCAGGGATCATCGCCACGGTGGGCGTGACGGTGACGCCGGTTCGCAAGAAGTAGAGCCGCTAGGCCCTTCTCTACGGAGATGACCGGAGCATGTCCGGTGCGCACGAAGCTCCCTCGCAGTGCGCGGCGCTTATGGCACAGACAGCACAACAAGTGGCAGAGCAGCTCATGGGAAAACGAGGTGGCTGCTCTTGCCAGCGAGCGCAAGGACCAGGAACCGCAGAGCAGCAGCTTATCGAGCGGCGCAAGGTGCGTGATGCGCTGCAAGCCAAGCCGCTGCCCGAGCTGCGCAAGTACGCGCAGGAATTGCGCGACCGATACGCGAAGCTGCTGGAGGAAACCAAGCAGAAGCCGACGTTTCTGTCTGTTCCGTTCAACCAGTATGACGGATGGTTGCGTGACCTGGACGGACGGCTCCAGCGTGCAGCGGATGCGGAGTTTGCGGGGAACGAAGCAGAGGCCAAGCGCGAGCTGGTGCGGCTGTACTTCGACGTGCAGACCGATGTGGAGCTGATCAAGAAAGAGCTGGATCTGTCCGTCGACCCACTGGAGTTCACGCTGGGAACTACGGTGAACACGGTCACAGCGGTGGTGGGAACGGCGGGCGATGCGGTGCTGGAAGTGGGCAAGGTGGCCAAGAGTTTTGTGGAAGGAAGCGGCAGCACCTCGATCGGAGATCGCATCCTGCCGACCCTGAGCACAGGAACCAAAGTGGTCGTGGGACTCCTCGGGGCTGGGCTCATTCTCAGCCAGCTCGATAAGTGAGAAGGGACGATGACGGTGGCCGAGTTTGATCAGGCGCTTGCGCAGCGGCTCCAGATGATTGAGGCGAGCCATCCCAAGTGGAAGAACGGACGGTTGACCTCGTACTATCCGGACGCTCCTGTTTCACAGTGGGTGGGAGAAGGGGGACCACTCGGTCGGGGGTATCCGGTCCTGACCATGGACCAGCACCAGCAAGACCCGGTCGCGTTTCCGTTCGTCACAGTCGCCGCCGATCTCGTTCTGGAAGGAAACAAGCTCAAGCCCGGCTACGGTCCCCGGATTCACTTCTACGCGTGGCCAAAGCTGGTGTTTCGGATTCTCGACACTGGCGGCGCGTTCAAGGGAGAGGGCAAGCGGATTCGGAATGAAGGACACGAGCCCTTCGACATCGCGACCAGCTACGCCGGAACACAGCGGAAGCAGATCGACCGGCAGAAGTTCAGCACGTACTGGATCGATTGGCAGGACGTACTCGGGTATCCGGCGGACTTGAGAAGGAAGCTCACCGACGATCTGAAACGGAAGTATCGAACCCTTCCCGAAGGACTGAAGCAGAAATACGGACTCGCGGAAGCGGTGTCGTAGCAGAAGAGAGAGACAGCAGAGATGAGAAAGACAGCATTCCTAGCGATGGTGACAGTGGGGCTCTACGGAGTCCTGGCAGCGGTGGTTCATGGCTGCTTCAGTCCGGATTTTTCGGGTGCGATGATCCTGTGCTCCGCAGAGAAACCGGACTGTCCTCCTGAGTACGTATGTCAGACTCCGTACTGCGTACCCGCCGCAACGGCAGGCGCGGATCTGTCGATGGTGACGGATGGTGCGGTGCTCGGGGATGGTGGAAGCGCCGACCTGGCTTTCCCTCCGGACCTGGCGCGGAGCGGATGCACGGCGAAGAACGGCTATCCGGTGGGAAAGGCGTGGGCGTGTCCGGGCCGGTGGGGAACGATGGTGGGCGGAAAGGCGCTCGACCTGTGCGCAAGCGGCTACAAGCTGTGTCTGAGCGCGAATCCGGACATCAGCGCGGCGGATCTGACGAGCTGCCGGAGTCTGAAGGGATTCTATGTGGCTGACGTAATCGGGAACCGCTTGGGAACCGCGCAACCGACCTGCGGAGCGGCACTCAATACGCACGTGGTCTACGGCTGCGGAGAGGCAGCGAGAGCCACGGACTTTGCGACGCAGTGCGGATTTTTCGGGCAGGCGATGGACTGCGGGAACAACCAAACCACGCTCAAGTGTCCGGCGTTTCCGCTGACGACGATTGAGCAACTTCAAAACGCGGCCAGCACCGACGGGGTGTTGTGTTGCCCGCTGTAGGGGGAAGACACCATGAAGCTCATCGAACCCGATGTGTTGTACGCCAACGGAACGACCCAGGCCGCACCCGCGCTGGTGGTAGTGGGAGGAGGAGCCGGACCACGAGGACGTGCCGGAGCAGAAGGAAGACCAGGCCCAACCGGCCCCACCGGACCAGCGGGGCCGAGCGAGCTGGGCGGAAGTACCTCGGGACTGTTTCCCAATGGCGATGAAGTGTACTTCGGACCGGATGGGGAGCTGTACCTGACGTTGCAAGACGTGGTGGCGGGTCGAGTCGTGGGACAGGCGCAGACGCTGCGCTACCTGACGGCGAAGTGTAACGAGGTGCCCGCCGGTCGGCAGCTCACGGTGGTGTTGTATGTCTCGGAGGACGACGGGGCGACCTGGAGCAACGCTGCAAGCGTGGTGGTGGACGAGGGAAACCGCAGCGCATCGAGCGAAGTGAACGTGACGATACCCGCTGGCTCACTGCACTGCGTAAGCGTGTATTGCGCCGGGTACGAATATACCGGCCCCGTCTCGTGGCTGCTGCACAACTGATGGCGCTCGGGGAACCCCCGAGGCCGTCGTGGAGAACGGACGATGGAGAAAAAGCGTACCTACAAGAGCAAAAGCGGAGCGGAGTACGAGCTGGTGCAGACCAAGCCGCCCACTGCCACGAAGAAGAAGAGCAAGAAGGCGAAGGAAGGGAAGACCTACGACCAAGAGATCGGCGGATGGGTCGATCCTCCATCGAAGAATCCAGCGGTGAGAAAGCTGATGAGCAAGCGACCGAAAGCGAAGCCGTCCGTAAAACGAAAGTCGACGAAGAAGCTTAGCCAAAGAGCAAGAAAGTCGACCAGCAAGAGAGCCGCCAAGAAGAGCACCGCGAAGAGCCAGAAGCCAGCGCAGCTCAAGATGTTCTGACGAGCACTGACCTCACGACCAGTACACACCCAAGCCAGCGACTCCCCCAAACAAACCCGAAGAAAGCCCCAGAAAGCCGCTAGCGGCACGCGGACGATGAAGCGAGCCAGGAAGTCGACGAGGAAGAGGAAGCCGGGGCAGATGGCGATGTTTTAGCGTTCGATTGCCCACCTCTCGCGCATCGTCAGTCCAACCATGAGAGCTGACTAATGCAGCGATCCCGATGAGCGTCGCCGACTGGAAGATCCTCATCTCTGAAAACTCTTGGTGTCGAGAACGGCTTGTTCTACTTTGGAACCGCATGGTTGCTTCGACTCAGATCTCCACGCTTCGGTTTGCCTGGTGGAACGTGGCAGATTTTGCGCATTTTGATAAAAATAGGAGTGCGCACGCTCGTTGGCCTTCGAGTCAGGATGAGTACGATGACAAGTGTTGCAGAGTAGACAGAGTTCTTACCAAGATCCAGTCTACTTACGGTCCGATGCACCTAATCGGCCTAACTGAAATTACGCGTCAGGCTGCGATGGAACTGAAGGATCGCCTGTTTCCCAATTGGGACGTTCTATCTGTCGATCCAGGCGGCTCCAAATCGGAGCTAACGCTTGCAGTTTTATGGAACAAGGAAATCAGCCTGTCCGAAGACCCACCCCTCATGCCGTCGCGAATGCCAGCTGGAGCAAGGCCGATGGTGGTTATGGATTTTAAGTACGAATTGGAGTGGATACGATTCATCTTCTGTCATTGGGTCGCATTTGACGGAGAGATGAGCGACAAGTATAGAAGATGGCAGGCTGATTATTTATCTTCTCATGCTTATAGCTATCTCAAGGACACTGATAGCGGCTTCCGAAAACACCTGGTAATCGCTGGTGATTTTAATACCGAACCGTACGGTCTTATGCAAACCTATCTGTCTGCTCATAAACATAGAAAACGTGCTATGGATTCTCACTACAGAGATGAGGATGTCGAGCGGGTCAATTTGTATAATTGTGCCTGGAGATTCACAGGTGAAAAGTGGCCTCATGGTGAAGGATTAGCAAAAGGTTTTGTTGACGGTGCTGGGACATATTATTATAGGGAAGAGAAGAGCTGGCATACATTTGATCAATTGATCGTAGATTCCACGTTGCTGACTGATAGAAAGCCTTACTTGGATGAGAAGAATGTAGAGATCATTTATATGGACGAAGCTGTGGATAGGGATGGTCTTCCTCGGAAGTTCGATTCGAAGACGCATGGAGTATCAGACCACGTTCCGCTAGTGGGATGTTTAGTACTACGCTAAGGAGAACAGAATGTCACGATTTGAAGGGCTGCTCAAGAAGAACCTAGAAAAAAAGCTCGCCGCAATTGATAGAGCTCAAAGCGATCTTAATGAGCTTGTGACTGACCTGAATATGGTCATTAGAGATGAAGCAGATGGGATTGCGGAGCTGAAGCTGAGAACTGTGGCCGATGATGTTGATTTAAAGGTTTTTGAATTGCTCATATCTGCCGCGCCTCAAAGTGGACCCAAACGGGTAATTGAGACGTTTTCGCTTCCTGGCGACGGATATCCGATTAGTACTGGAACATACAGTCGAAGTGAAGAATCTGTCAAGCCGAGACTCCTGCATAAATTCTTTTTGGATGACAGAGAAAAGCTGGAAATATACTTTTCAAAGTTATTAAGTGAACCTCAATCGCCTGTAGTTGCTTTCCTGGCTTATTTGCGTCGCCAGGATTTATAGTCGTGAAACAACCATGTCTTGGGATGGACCATCGATTTTTTTTGAGTCGGTGGTCCCGTCTCATTCTTGGGCTACGGCTAAGTTTAACCAAGACATCATTCTCTACCGAGGTGTCTCCTTCGCACATCCGTCATCTCAAGAGTGACATTTTCGACGGGGCGTAGTAGCTACTGGGGGCGAGTGCTGGGATGGAACAGGCTGGACCCGATAGTGACGAGTTTGCTACGGCTCTGAAACAGAGTCGTGAGAGTGCGGGGCTGAGCCGTGATGAGCTGGCTTCTGCTGTTGGGGTGAGCAGCTCGACCATCAAGGGCTGGAGCTGGGCGCACGCAATCCTTCCAAGGAGCTGAGCCGCAAGCTGCGTCGTGTGCTCGACATCGAGCCCGAGAGCGTAAGCGCGGACGCTGGCTCTGTGCTCAACTGTTGGATCGCGCCTGGGTTTTCCGCGCTCGGACTGCTCGACGGTTTGATCGCGATAGTGAATGGTCCCGGTGGCTCGCTGGAGCAGTCGAACCTGTACTTGGACCCGCTCAGTGCGTCGGCTTGGTGCCAGCTTGTGCAAGGCCGGGACTATCACACGCGCTTTGGCATCACGTTTCGGGACACGGCTCGGGCGATCCTGCAACTGACGAAGGGGGCCGGGCTGGACGTGGTGGCGCTGGGGTGCGGAGACGGTCGCCGAGAAGTCTCGCTGGTAACGGAGCTGGTGAGTCCGGGGGATCTGGCGGACCTGCGGCTGTACCTGCTCGACATCAGCCAGCCGCTACTGAGCGAGGCGTATACGCACGCAGCGCAGACGCTAGACAGGTTTCGAGGTGTGCTCGTGACGGCGGTGCAAGGGAATTTCCATCACCTGCCGCGCTACGGTCAGCTTCTCTACAGACCGGAGGCCAGTCATCGGCGCAGGCTGGTGACGATGCTTGGGGGCACGTTCGGGAACCTGGACAACGAGCTACAATACATCAGCGGTGCGCTGTCGGGATTCAGTCGGGGGGATCTGTTTCTGTGTGATGTGACGAGGAGCTACACCGAATCGAGCGACCGAGCGGTGATTGAGCGGGCGGACCCGGCGCTGCGCGGAGGCGGTCAGATCCTGAGTGATAGTGCCGCCGCCGAGTTCTTTACGGGACCGCTGCGCAGATATCAGCGCGGCCCGGCTGCTCAGATCGAGCTGCACCATGAGCTGGGGCCGCAGTGCGTGATCCCCGGTAGCTATCAGATTGATCAGGTGGCCGTCGTCAGCAGGCGAGGAGAGCGTGACCGGCGGTTTGTGGTGGGGCGCTCGCGAAGGTATGTGCCGGAGCAGCTCGGACGCTCGATGGAGGGGATCGGGTGGTCGCTGCTGCATCACGCGGAGATCGGGGAACCGGGAGCGGCGCCGATGTCGTTGCTGCTGTTCGAGCGAAAGTAGGGACCGCTGTATCCGCGATGTGTCCGTGTATCCGTTGTGTATCCGCTCGGGTTTGGGGCTCTCACTCGGGAACTTCGGATCTGGGGCGTGCTTGTATCCGTTTTGTGTCCGGCTGTTGTAGCTGATTGTGTCCGCGAATAGTCCGCTCTGTATCCGCAAGGGGCGGGCTAGAACAGCGGCATGGATAGCGGACAGGACAAATTAGTCCTCATCATCGCCAAACAAGACGCCGACTTGCAGCTCGATCAGGTCGAACGGCGCGGCGCGGACGCGGTCGGTGCGCGAGGCGCTGAGCAGCTCGACATAACCGCGCTCGGTGAGCGTCAGGACGGTAAGCAACTCGCGCTCGGTGTCCACGAGCCAGTAGAAGGGGACACCGTGATCGGCATAAATGCGGCGCTTTTGGAGGCCATCACGGCGGCGCGCATCACCGTCAGCCATGATCTCGCAGACCCAATCAGGCCGCAGCTCGACCGGATACTCATTCGTGAGAACGGGAAGTCGATCTCGCCGCCAACCCGCAAGGTCCGGTTGAACAATCTCGTGCATCGACAGTCGGATCGTCGGTTCGCTGACGATCCACCAGCCACCAGGTCGGGTTGGGCCGTTGGGTTTGCGGTCGAATTTTCCGAGCAGCCGACCCGTGCGGTTTTGAGCGGAACAGTGTCCCAAACGCGGAAGTGCCTTCTGCACAATCTCACCATCAAGGATCTCATGGCGGCGCTGATCCTCGGGAATGAGGAGCAGATCGGAGAAAGTGGCGAGATGCGCTTGGGGAGTCTGCGTCGAAGCGGAAGCCATGGTCGGAACGTAGCACTGCGAAGCGGAGGTGTGAAGGGCAGAGGAAGGAAGAACTCTGGGCCGAGTCAATTCGGCGCAAGCCCCTCACCAAACCCGAGCCAGCTCGGCGCGACCCCGAGGGCGACGGCCATTCGTTCCGCCGTATCGACACGCGGCACAACCTTTCCCGCTTCAGCGTTCGACCAGGCTTGGACGCTGACGCCAGCGGCGGTGGAGAGTGTCCGCATCGACAGGCCGGAGCGCTCGCGGGCTTGCTGGAGGCGAACGGGAAAGCCCTCATGTAGAGCGCGGAACACGCGGTGCTTGTCGTCGGGCGTCGGGTCTGCTGGCTCGAAGAGCGGGCGCGGGTAACGCTCACGGAAGGGCTCGCTTCCTTCGTACCCGTACGCGAGCCAGCCAGGCGGCACTCCTAGAGCAGCGGCGAGGCGCTCTAGGGTGTCTAGTCCGGGTGTCCTTTCT